>NZ_JBHVFF010000045.1:0-37573 GCF_042801895.1 Streptomyces sp. NPDC057543
ACCTTCCGGAGTGCGGCCCACGGTCCTTGCGCGTCCCGAACGGGTCTGTGTCGGCAGGTGCTAGCTGTTGCCGCCGGTGAAGTAGTTGTGCAGCCCGGGGACCTTGAGCGTGCCGCCGAACTGGCCGGCCTGGGTCACCTTGACCTTGGTGAAGAAGGCGAAGGGTACGTTCAGCGGCGGCGGGGTCTGCGGGCTGAAGGTGACCGGGATGAGGCCGAAGAGGTTGCCCTTCAGCTCCTCGGTGTACATCGTCACCGTGCCGTTGCGGATCGTGGACGTGGAGCCCTTCTCCGCCTCGACATGGCCCGTCGTGCCGGCCGGACCGACCGTCATCTGGTGGAGGTCCTTGATGTCGACGGTCTTGGCCGTGAACTTGAGCACCTTCTTCGTGGTGCCGTCGCCCTTCTTCACCTCGACGATGCCCTTGTAGTCGAGGCCGCCCAGGGTCAGCATCGAACTCTGCAGGATCCACGGCTCGTTCGGCAGCAGTGGGATGCCCTGCTCCAGATCGGCCGCGGCCAGCGCCTCGGGGTCGGCGGTCGGACACGGGAAGCGCTCCTTGGCGCCGTCCGGGATGTCCTCGTCCTTCTTCGCCTCGAGTCCCTTGACGCTCTCGTCGAGTTCCTCGACCGGCTTGCCGGCCTGCTCCGCGGCGTCGCGGATGGCGGCGGCTGTCTTGTCGGCCGTCTCCTTCGCGGCGTCCGTCACCTTCTCCACGGGCTTCTCGACGGGCTTGGCCACGTCGTCGCTCTCCGACGGCTTCGGGGACGCCGTGGTGGCGCTCGGGGACGGGCTCGCCGTCTCCTTGTCCGGTCCACCGAGGAGGTCCTTGAGCGCGTCGCCGACGCCCAGCGGGTCGAGCGGGTTCTTCGACTTCGTGGGGGTGGGCGAGGCACTCGGCGTGGCGGCGGGCGCCTCGGCGGACTTGGGCTCGGCCTCGGCGGACTTGGGCTCGGCCTCGGCGGACTCGCCGGCCGACGGGGTGACCGAGGGCTTCGGGGTCGCCGTCCCGTCCTTGTCACCGGACTCGGAAGCGGACGGGGACGGGGACGGCGACTTCGTCTCCGACGCGGACGGTGACGGCGATTCGCTCGGTTCGTCGGAGCGGGTCACACAGGGACCGGGCGCGAACGGGATGTCCGTACTGTCGTCGGCCAGCGCCAGCTTGGGGGTGAGCCCCATGCCCACGAAGACGGCCGTCGGCATCGCGGCGAGGGCGAAGGCCTTGCCCGCGGGTATGTGCAGCTTCGTCAGCAACGACTTGCGGGGTGCCGCGTGGCGCGGTCCGGTTCTCGGCCGGAGGTCCTCCCCGGTCGCGTTCAGCTGCGTCTCGTCACCCCGCACTGTTCCTCCCGCCGTTGGCGTCAACAATTCCGTCCGGGACGTCGTCGCTCCAGGGAGCGGGACCCGGGTCGTACGCCGCCGTGGCGCGCTGCTCCGGCAGTTCGACGCCGGCCGCTTCCCCGCCCTGCGGCTTTTCGGCCTGGTTGCCGGCAGTGTGCCTGCCGGACTCCGTTTCGGCCGCGGGCTCATCCGGGGCCCAGGACAGCGCGAGACAACCGCCGATGAGGGCGAACAGGAAGCCGAAAAAGAAACCGCCGAGGTTGGACACCGGGATGGAGACCAGCGCGAGCAGGATCGTGGCGACACCGGCGAACACCCGGACGATCTGCTGGAACCACATGGTCAGGCCGAGCGTGACCAGCAGTACACCGATGATCAGTGAACCCGCGCCGGCGGTGGTTGCCATGGCCAGCGTCAGATGGCCGAGCTTGAGGTTCGCGTACGGAAAATATGCGATCGGACCGCCACCGAGCGCGGTGAAAAGACCCGCCCAGAAAGGCCGGGTTTGCCGCCAGTCACGGAACCGCAGCCTCCAGTAGGTGAAGTCGCGGGTGCCTGTGGTCTCGGCGCTCATGGAAAACAGCTCCCTGGAACCGGTCGTGCTGTGAAAAGAAGAAGGGAGTCGGACGGGCGGAGCGGCGTGACCACTCCGCCCGTCCGGGCGGAGCGCTTAGTAGCACTCCTTGACGCCGTTGTAGAGCTTCATGCTCAGACCGCTGAGCTTGAAGGTTCCGGCCGTGGTGGCCCACGCCTTCTGCTGCACTTTCCACAGCTGGGCGCGGTCCGCCTGCTGGGCGAAACCGTTCTCGTTGACGTTCTCGTTGGCCTTGATCGCCGGACCCTTGGAGGCGTCCTTGGCCGCAACACCGATGTCGATGTTGGAGAACTCGGCATCGGCCTTGAGGTCGGCGATGTCGATGTACAGGTTCTCGGCCGAGACCGGGGTCCCGTTGCCGCCGGCCTTCAGCTGAAGGCTGACCGAGCCGAGGATCGGGATGTCCGGCGTGACGACGGACTGGCACATCTTGGTGATCTCGGCCGTCCGGAACGACGAGATCGCGACCGGGTGAATGGTCTTCTTGTCACCCTTCAGCTCCGCGTAGCCGGCGTCTATGCCGCCGTACTGCGAGAAGCCGTGGCCGTCGAGGTAGTCGGCCGACACCTTGAACGACTGGCCGGACACGCTGAACGATGCGGCGAGCGCACCCTGCGCGAGGGCCACGCCGACCGCGGCGGTCGCGGCAACGCTCGGCACCATGACCAGAGCGAAACGCTTCCATCTGGTGCCGCCACGAACCTGGGAACTCATAAATTTCCTCCTTCTCGGACGTACATCTCCGGTCCGGGCCTGGGCCCGTCCTGGGATGGGAGAAGTGCTACGTCCTCGGGAAGGAGAGCGCCCGCGTACGGAGGCAGGAACCACGTCCGAATCACCGGCGATCACCCCCGAGCGACAACCACTGGCCACGCAATCGCGCAACCTGTTCGGACAGGCCCTGCCGGACGGCAGGAACCCCCCTGTCCGGAGTCGGCGCCACTGCCGCCGACCCACTCGGTGGGGACCCAACAGGGCCGCCGCGCCGACTGGCAGCCGGGCTGGCGTTATTGGACCGAGCGTGGCCGATCGTGGTGCATTCGCGCCCGCCGCACAAGGGGTTCGTTACTCGCTAGTAACGGCCCGATAACCGAGCCGCGACCGGGTGACACCGCCCGGCCACACAGGGTGGCGCCGAACGGAAGGACGAAAGGGAGAATCGGGGCCGTTATACGGACAGATCCCGAGGGGCGATTTACTGCGAGTAACAGGCGACACCTTTATCAAGATTTGGTAAAGCGGGGTCGGCTCTTGTCGCCCTCATCGCGAAAACGGCCGTGGCACCCCGGGGGTACCACGGCCGCGTTGTCACATCAGAACAAGACCCGCGTCAGAACAGGACGCGTGCCAGCGCCGTACGCGCGGCGACGACCCGCGGGTCGTCGGGGCCGATCACCTCGAACAGCTCCAGCAGCCGCAGCCGCGCCGCGTCCCGGTCGTCACCGAAATTACGGCGCACCGTCTCGACGAGCCGCCCGAAGGCATCCTCGACATGACCGCCGACGAGATCCAGATCGGCGGCCGCGAGCTGCGCCGCGAGGTCGGCCGGCTTCTCCGCGGCGTCCTGGCGGACCCGCTGCGGGTCGATGTCCTTGACCCGGGCGAGCAGTTCGGCCTGGGCGAGACCGAGCTTGGCCTCGGTGTTGGCCGGGTCTTCGGCGAGGACGTTCTTGTACGCCTGGACGGCACCGGGGAAGTCGCTGGCGTCCAGGGCCTGTACGGCCGCTTCGAGCAGGGCGTCGTACGGCCCGGCGGGCACCTCGGCCGGAGCCTGACCGGCTCCCTCGGCGGCGGCCGCGTCCTGGTCGACCGCGATCCCGGTGAGGCCGAACCGCTCCTCGGCGACCTGGATCAACTGGTCCAGCGTCTGCCGGATCTGGGCCTCGGGGGCCGCGCCCTGGAAGAGCGGGAGGGCCTGCCCGGCGACGACGGCGAAGACCGCCGGAATGCCCTGGATGCCGAACTGCTGCATCAGCATCTGGTTGGCGTCGACATCGACCTTGGCCAGCACGAAGCGGCCGTTGTATTCCTGGGCCAGGCGCTCCAGGAGCGGTCCCAGCTGCTTGCACGGCTCGCACCACTCGGCCCAGAAGTCGATGACGACCGGGACTTCCGTGGAGCGCTGCAGGACATCGTTCTCGAAGCCCGCCTCATCGACATCGATCACCAGGGCGGACGGCGGTACGGCACCGCCACCACCCTGCCGGGCGGCCTCGGCACGGGCCTGCTCCGCCTTCACCTTGGCCTCGCCGGCCGCCTTCACCGCGGCGAGGTCGACGACGCCGCTCATGGACATGTTCCTAGGCTGCATACGTACATCCTCCCCCCTTGGCGCACCGATACGGAAAGCGATCCGGGAACCCCACCCGTCCGTAGTCCCCGCCGGCGTGCGGGGTGCCCGGACGGACACGGCCCGAGGGCCCCTGAAAGACCCTGTTCGACGCCGGGTCCCCACCCGGTGCCTGTGGCTGTCGTTCGGTCGTGGCGTCACGACGGTACGACCGTCGTCCTTACGCTACGACCCGTAGCGTAACTGCCCGGCAGCCCTCACGCACAAGTGCGTTCGGTGATCTGTCTCACGGTGAACGGGGCCGCTCGGCACTACTTACTGACCGGTATGGTCACGGCATGCTGAGCCACAGCCACCGCGAACCCCCTCGAACGGGACGCCCGCGCAGCGCCGCGGCCGATGAAGCGATCCTGGAGGCGACCAGAGCCTCTCTGGTGGACCTCGGCTGGTCGAAGCTGACGATGGGTGATGTGGCGACGCGGGCGGGGGTCGCCAAGACGACCCTGTACCGGCGCTGGGCGGGCAAGAACGAACTGGTCGTGGATGCCGTCGCGGTTCTCTTCGACGAGCTGGAACTGCCCGATCTGGGCAGCCTGTCGGCCGATGTGCAGGCGGTGGTGCTGCAGTTCGCCGCGCTGCTGGAGCGGCCGGAGACCCAGACGGCACTGATGGCGGTGGTCGCGGAGTCGACGCGCGACGAGGCGCTGCGGACCCGGATCCGCGACTCGATCGTGGACCGGCAGAAGCGACTGGTGCTCCAGGGGCGTCAACGGGCCCAGGAGCGCGGAGAGTTGCCCGTCGAGCAGGACGAGGTACTGGCGGCGACGACCGCCGATCTGATCTTCGACGTGATCGCCGGCGCGGTCGTGCACCGGGCCCTGGTGAGCGCCGAGCCCGTCGACGCGGACTGGGCCCGGCGCTTCACCGTGCTGCTGCTTGCGGGGCTGGGGGCGGCGACCTCCGCGTGACGGGGCGGGCCGCTGCCGCCTTCCTCGGCCGCCGACCGCGACCACCCACCGCCGTCAGAAGCCGGGCGGCTCCGTATAGGTGCCCCACTCGTCGCGCAGGACCCCGCAGATCTCACCGAGCGTCGCCTCGGCCCGTACCGCGTCGAGCATCGGGCCGATCATGTTGGAGCCGTCGCGGGCGGCGGCCAGCATCGCGTCCAGCGCCGACTTCACCCGGGCGTCGTCGCGGGCGTCCTTGCGTCCGCCGAGCACCCGGACCTGCTCGCGCTCCACCTCGTGGCTGACCCGCAGGATCTCCAGGTCTCCGGTGACCGAGCCGTGGTGGACGTTGACGCCGACGACGCGCTTGTCGCCCTTCTCCAGCGACTGCTGGTACCGGAACGCGGACTCGGCGATCTCGCCGGTGAACCAGCCGTCCTCGATGCCGCGCAGGATGCCGGAGGTGATGGGCCCGACGGGGTGCCGCCCGTCCGGATGGGCCCGGATGCCGCGCTCCTTGATCTGATCGAAGATCTTCTCGGCGTCGGCCTCGATCCGGTCGGTGAGCTGCTCCACGTACCAGGAACCGCCCAGCGGATCGGCCACGTTGGCGACGCCGGTCTCCTCCATCAGCACCTGCTGGGTGCGCAGCGCGATCTCGGCGGCCTGCTCGGAGGGGAGCGCGAGGGTCTCGTCGAGGGCGTTGGTGTGCAGCGAGTTGGTGCCGCCGAGGACGGCGGAGAGCGCCTCGACCGCGGTGCGTACGACGTTGTTGTACGGCTGCTGGGCGGTGAGCGAGACACCGGCGGTCTGGGTGTGGAAGCGGAGCCACTGCGCCTTGTCGGTCTTCGCGCCGTACGTCTCCTTCATCCAGCGGGCCCAGATCCGGCGGGCCGCGCGGAACTTGGCGATCTCCTCGAAGAAGTCGAGGTGCGCGTCGAAGAAGAAGGAGAGGCCGGGCGCGAAGGTGTCGACGTCCAGCCCGCGGGAGAGGCCGAGCTCCACGTAGCCGAAGCCGTCGGCGAGCGTGTACGCGAGCTCCTGCGCGGCCGTCGCCCCGGCCTCGCGGATGTGGTAACCGGAGACGGAGAGCGGCTTGTACGCGGGGATGTCGCGGGCGCAGTGCTCCATCAGGTCACCGATGAGGCGCAGATGGGGCTCGGGCTGGAAGAGCCACTCCTTCTGCGCGATGTACTCCTTGAAGATGTCGGTCTGGAGCGTGCCGTTGAGCACACCCGGGTCGACGCCCTGGCGCTCGGCGGCGACCAGGTACATGCAGAAGACGGGGACGGCGGGTCCGCTGATCGTCATGGACGTCGTGACGTCGCCGAGCGGGATGTCCTTGAAGAGGACCTCCATGTCGGCGGCGGAATCGATGGCCACACCGCAGTGCCCGACCTCGCCGAGCGAGCGGGGGTCGTCGGAGTCGCGGCCCATCAGCGTCGGCATGTCGAAGGCGACGCTGAGCCCGCCGCCGCCCGCGGCGAGGATCATCTTGTAGCGCTCGTTGGTCTGCTCGGCGTTGCCGAAGCCGGCGAACTGGCGGATGGTCCAGGTCCGGCCGCGGTAGCCGGTCGGGTGGAGCCCCCGGGTGAAGGGGTACTCGCCGGGCCAGCCGATCCGCTCGAATCCCTCGTACGCGTCCCCGGCGCGGGGGCCGTACACGGGCTCCACAGGGTCTCCGGAGAGCGTGGTGAAGTCCGCGTCACGCTTGCGGGCCTTGTCGTAACGGGCCTGCCAGCGGCGGCGGCCCTCCTCGATCGCGTCAGCGTCCATACAATCGAATTTACTAGGACGTCCTAGTAAATGTCGATGGCAAACCGCCCGGCGCTTTGCACGGGGCGGTTCGGGTGGTGCGGCGCGGGCCGGGCCCGGCCGGGCGGCTCAGGCCTCGACGGTGACGGGAGAACCGTCGGCGACCAGCGGCTCGACCTCACGGACGACCTTGCGCTCGACGAAGAACGCGGCCGTCGGGATGGTGCCGGAGATCAGCACCCAGAGCAATTTGCCCACCGGCCACTTCGCCTTGGAGCCGAGGTCGAAGGCGAAGATCAGGTAGATGATGTAGAGCACACCATGGATCTGGGAGACGACGAGCGTCAGATCCTTGCCCATGTCGAAGCCGTACTTGAAGACCATGCAGGTGCAGAGCACCAGCAACATGACGGCGGTGACGTAGGCCATCACCCGGTACCGGGTCAGCACACTGCGTTTCATGGAATCGAGCGTAACCGGACGCCCGGGGCGATCTTGCAGCGGGCCGGGCCCTCGAAACGTCGTTCTACGCCTCTTCGAAATCATGGGCCGCGATCCGCAGCGGCCGCAGCATGGCGAAGATCTCCGCGCACTCCTCGGCGTCGTACACCCCGAGCCCGAACTCCATGTCGACCAGGTCCCTGGTCGCCGCCTCGACGACCTCGCGGCCCTTCTCGGTGATGGAGGCGAGGGTTCCACGGCCGTCGTTCGGATTGGGGCGCTTGGCGACCAGCCCGGAGCGGACCAGCCGGTCCACGGTGTTGGTGACGGAGGTCGGGTGGACCATGAGCCGCTCGCCGATCTTGGACATCGGCAGCTCGCCGGCCTTGGAGAAGGTGAGCAGCACCAGTGCCTCGTAGCGGGCGAAGGTCAGTCCGTACGGTTTGACGACCGCGTCGACCTCGGCGAGCAGGATCTGCTGGGCGCGCATGATCGAGGTGATCGCCCCCATCGAGGGCACCGGACCCCAGCGCTGCTGCCAGAGTTCGTCGGCGCGGGCGATGGGATCGAAGGGGAGACTGAGCGGCTTCGGCACGGCACCGACCTTACCCACTGGTCATATGCTGGTCAGCACTGTCTCGAACTTCGGTCCGAATTCGGGGTGCGGATGCCGTGCGACTGACCTCGCGGACGAGCAGGAGCGTGCACACCGTACCGATCACGGCGGCTCCGGCGACCACCTGATGGACGGGACGGAATTCGGCGGCCAGCCCGGCAAGGGCCATGCCGATGCCCTGGACCGTCATCAGCCCCGCGGTCTGCAGGGTCATCGCCCGGCCCCGCAGCTCCTCGGGCACGGCTTCGACGAACCACTGGTCGAGGCCGATGACGTATGCCGCCCCCACCCCGGCCAGTGCGAGCGCGGCCATGGTCAGGGGCAGGCCGGGGCGGAGCCCGTACAGCAGGAGCGGCAGGAGCCCGGCGACGGCGGCCGGCAGCACGATCCGGGAGCGGGCGCGCGGTGTGAGCACGCCGCCCACGTACAGCTCCGCGACAATGTTGCCGATCGGCATCGAGCACATCAGCAGCCCCAGCGCGGCCCGGCCGGCTCCGATCTCGTCGGCGTACGGTGCGGCGAGCGCCTCCGGCGCGACGACGAACATCGGCGGCACCCAGAAGAGCAGCGTCAGCGCGCGGATCCTGCGGTCGGCGAAGACGGTGCGCGCTCCCGCGAGTGAGTCCTTGAGCAGATTGCCCCCGTCGCCGCTGTCGCCGGTCCGGGCGGGCCGGTTCCGGGTGCCGCAGCGGAGCAGGGCAGCCGAGGAGAGGAAGGTCACGACGGTGATCGCGATCGCCTCGCGCGCGGAGACCACGGTGAGCAGCACACCCCCCACGCCGAAGCCGATCAGCAGCGCGCTCTGCGAGACGATCCGCAGCAGCGAGCGGCCCAGTACATAGAGATCGCCCTCGCCGAGAATGTCGGTGAGCGCGGCCATCCGTGTGCCGGTGAAGACGGGCGACACGAGCGCGACGGCACAGCGCAGGGCGAGGAGCCCGCCGACGGGGGTGCCGGGCATCACCATGACGGCGACGCAGCCCGCGCAGAGCAGATCGCAGGTGACCAGGACCCGGCGGGCGGGGTAGCGGTCGGCTACCCCGGCGAGGAGCGTGCCGCCGATCAGGTACGGCAGCAGGCCGAGCGCGAAGGTGAGGGCGCTGAGCAGCGGCGAGTCGGTGAGGTCGTAGACGAGGACGGTGAGCGCCAGCTCGCTGACCATCAGGCCCATGAGGGAAAGCAGATGGGCGGCGAAGACGGCCCGGAACTCCCGTACGGCGAAGACGGCGCGGTAGCCGCGGGACGTGCCGGGGGCCGCGGCGGCCGGGGCCCGGAGCGCGGGCGACGGATTCGGGTCAATGGGGTCGGCGCGCTCCGGGGAGGAGGCCGGCGACGGCTCCGGTCCGGCGGGGTGGGCGTCCGCTCGGCGGCGTGCGGCTGACGGTTCGTGGGAAGTCCGACCCGTCGGGCCGTTCGGGGTGTCCGCCGCGTCGTGGGCGCTGCCCACCAGGTCGGGGCTGTTGCTCGGCATGGGCGCAGCCTGAAGGAGCAAGACCCTCGTTCCGTAGTCTTTCGGCCCGGACCGAATCCTGACGAGGCAGCCGATGTCGTTCCATCTGCATTTCGACGAGAGCGATCTGCTGCGCTGCAGGTTCGCCATCTCTCCGATCTGGGAGACGCAGCAGGCGGTACGTACCCTCCTGCGCCCCGGTCGGCACGGCTACCACGAACCGTGGCTGAGGCGTATCCGGAGCGCCGCCACGGGGCTCGATCTCGGGCCGCTGTGGTCACTGATGCCGGAGAGCGGACACAGTCCGGACTTCCTGTCCCCGCCACCCCTGGGGCCCTACGCCTCCTTCGAGGAGGAGATCGCCGGGGTCCGTGCCACCGACCCCGGGCTGGTCCGCGAGGACCTGGCGCTGACGTTCGCGTGCATGCCGGGTACCCGGGACTCCCCCGCCGGGCGGGCGATGCTCGCCGACCCCGCAGCTGCGCAGCAGGAGCTGGCCGCGTTGCTGGAGCAGGCGTGGCGGGTGCTGGTCGAGCCGGACTGGCCGCGACTGCGCGCGCTGCTGGAGGCGGACATCGCGTACCACTCGCGCCGGCTCGCCGCGGTCGGCTTCGCACGGCTGCTCGGTGAGCTGAGCCCGCAGCTGAACTGGACGGATTCGACGCTCACGCTGATCGGGGTCAAGGGCCGGCACACCCGGGTGCTCGGCGGTCAGGGCCTGGTCCTGATGCCGAGCGTCTTCGCCTGGCCGGATGTGGTCAGCGGGTACGAGCCGCCCTGGCAGCCCGCGGTGATCTACCCGGCGCGCGGGATCGGCGCACTGTGGACGGAGCCCGCGGACCGCACGCCGAAGACGCTCGCCCGGCTGCTGGGGCGGACGCGGGCCGATGTGCTGTGCGCGCTCGACGAACCGGCCGGGACGAGCGCGCTCGCGCACCGGCTGGGCCTGGCGCCGTCCTCCGTGTCGGAGCATCTGTCGGTGCTGCGGGCGGCGGGGCTGCTGACGTCACGGCGATACGGACACCAGGTGCTGTACGAGCGGACGCCGCTCGGCATCGCGCTGGCGGTGCCGGCCTGAGTGCACCTGGACGACGAAAAGCCCTCCTGCCGTGCGGCAAGGGGGCTCTTCGGTGGTACGGGCGTCAGTCCGCGAGGTACCGCTCGACCGTCTCGACCTTGGAGGTCAGACCGTCGGTGACACCGGGGCGGATGTCGGCCTTCAGTACGAGGGAGACGCGTCCGGCACGGGCCTCGACGGCGGCGACGGCCCGCTTGACGACGTCCATGACCTCGTCCCACTCGCCCTCGATGGAGGTGAACATGGCGTCCGTGCGGTTGGGCAGCCCGGACTCACGGACGACCCGGACGGCGTCGGCGACGTACTCCCCGACGTCCTCACCGACGCCCAGCGGACTGACCGAGAACGCGACGATCATGCGCTGACCACGCCTTCCCGGCGGGCGCGCGCGGCGATGACGTCGTCGGCCTCGTAGCGCTTGAGCACCTTGTCGCCGTACAGCCCGCCGAACGGCAGCAGCGCGAGCAGGAAGAAGAACGCGACGCGCTTCAGCGGCCACTTGGTCTTGGCCCAGACGTCGAGGAGCAGCACGGCGTAGATGACGAAGAGGACGCCGTGCAGGATGCCGAGCGGCATCATCAGGAAGTCGATGTCGGAGACCCGGCTGAGGATCGAGCCAAAGATGATCAGTGCCGGGAAGGAGAGCGCCTCGGGAACCGAGATGAGGCGCAGCCGGTGCAGGGCGGTAGCGGTCTTGACGTCCACGAGGGCACCTTCGGTGGGAGGATCGTGACAGCTTGTGAATACAGGCACAAGCGCGATCCATTGTGGCATCGGTTCGTGCGGGGATCGGTGCCGGGGGCCGTATGTCGCCGGTCACGTGCCGCCATCCGAGCCCTGTGCCCCGTACGGGTACGTCCCGATTGCGTCCGGGTCCCGTACCGGATGCGTATCAGGGGCCTTTCAGGGGGCCGGTTCCTCCCCTGGGCCCTGTCCCGGCCGGGCCGCTGCGGTTAACGTCGCTCCGTGGCAATGTTCCGACTCCAAGGCAGCAGAACACTCGCCGTCGACCTGGCCGGCGACGCCGTGAAGGCGAAGAACGGTTCGATGGTCGCGTACGACGGCCGGATCACGTTCAAGAAGATGACCGGCGGTGGCGACGGCCTGCGCGGCATGGTGACCCGCCGGCTGACCGGCGAGCAGATGGCCGTGATGGAGGTGAAGGGGCAGGGCACCTGCTACTTCGCCGACCGCGCGAGCGAGATCAGTCTCGTCTCGCTGCACGGCGACAAGCTCTACGTCGAGGCGAGCAATCTGCTCTGCACCGACGCCGGGCTGCGCACCGGCACCACCTTCACCGGCCTGCGCGGCGGGGCGAGCGGCAACGGCCTGTTCACCACCACCGTCGAGGGAACCGGCCAGGTGGCGATCATGTCGGACGGTTCGGCGGTGGCACTGCGGGTCTCGGCCTCGTACCCACTGTTCGTCGACCCCGGCGCCTACATCGCCCATCAGGGAAACGTGCAACAGCACTTCCAGTCCGGGGTGAACTTCCGGACGCTGATGGGCGAGGGCTCGGGCGAGTCCTTCCAGATCCGCTTCGAGGGCGAGGGAATCGTCTACGTCCAGCCGAGCGAGCGGAACACCATCGGGGGCGATGTCTGATGCCGTTCCGCGAGATCAACTCGAAGATGGTCGAGGCGACGGTCGTTCCCGGCCAGAAGATGTACAGCCAGCGCGGCGCGATGCTCGCCTACCGGGGCGAGGTGTCGTTCACCCCGAACATCCAGGGCGGCCAGGGCGGTGTGATGTCGATGATCGGTCGCCGGGTGGCCAATGAGGCGACCCCGCTGATGACGGTCGAGGGCAACGGCACGGTGATGTTCGGCCACGGCGGACATCACATCCAGGTGATCAACCTGGCCGGCGACACCCTGTACGTGGAGGCCGACCGGCTGCTCGCCTTCGACGGGGCGCTCCAGCAGGGCACGATGTTCATGGGTTCGCAGGGCGGGGTGATGGGCATGGTGCGCGGTCAGGTGACCGGGCAGGGGCTGTTCACCACCACCCTCAAGGGGCATGGCGCGGTCGCCGTGATGGCACACGGCGGGGTGATCGAGCTGCCGATCACGCCGGGCCGCGAGGTGCACGTGGACCCGCAGGCGTACGTCGCGCACCACGGCGACGTGCGCAACAAGCTCTCCACCGCGCTCGGCTGGCGCGACATGGTGGGGCGCGGCTCCGGCGAGGCGTTCCAGCTGGAGCTGAGCGGCAGCGGCGCGGTGTACGTCCAGGCCTCGGAGGAGAAGCTGTGAGCACACCCGCGGTCTTCGACCCGATGACGCTGCCGTCGGACGACAACGTCAACTCCTACACCTTCTGCGTGGAGCTCAAGGGGAGCCAGTGGTTCCTGCAGAAGGGCAAGATGATCGCCTATTACGGGCGGATCGAGTTCAACGGCGTCGGTCACGGCCGCTTCGAGCGGCTGATCCGTACGAGCTTCCACTCGCCGCTGCACGCGAGCGACTGGGTGGTGGCCGAGGGCAGCGGCAAGATGCTGCTCGCGGACCGGGCCTTCGACGTCAACTCGTACGACCTGGAGGACGGAAATCTGACGATCCGGTCCGGCAACCTCCTCGCGTACCAGCCGACGCTGGCACTCAAGCAATCCATCGTGCCGGGTTTTCTGACGCTGATCGGCACGGGGAAGTTCGTGGCGGCGTCCAACGGTCCGGTGGTCTTCATGGAACCGCCGCTGCGGGTCGATCCGCAGGCCCTGGTGGGCTGGGCGGACTGCCCCTCGCCGTGCCACCACTACGACCACGGCTATATGACGGGCGTGCTGGGCGGGCTGCGGTCGCTGACCGGGATCGGCGGGACCTCGGGCGAGGAGCACCAGTTCGAGTTCGTCGGTGCGGGTACGGTGCTGCTCCAGTCGACCGAGATCCTGATGCCCGAGCAGCCGACGGGGGCGGTGCCGCAGCAGCCGGGGGTCCCGGGCGGGGGCGGTCAACCCGGGTCCGCACCCCGCATGCCCGGCCAGCTCGGGGATCTCCAACGCCGCTTCGGGTTGTGAACGGTAGTCTGCGGAGTGTGACGTCGACGTCCGCACCCCGCATCCGAGTCCACCTCCGGGCGAGTGCCGGGCGTCACACTCCCCCACTTCGTCCGGCTTTCAACTTCTTAGGTAGAATCCACATATGGAGACCGACACGGCCACCCGCTGGCTGAACGACGCGGAGCAGTGCGCCTGGCGTACCCACCTGGACGTCAGCAGGCTGCTGATGCACCAACTGGAGAAGGACCTCCAGCCGTTCGGCCTGACCAACAACGACTACGAGATCCTGGTCAACCTCTCGGAGTCCCCGGACCAGCGCATGCGGATGAGCGATCTCGCCGCCGCGACACTGCAGTCCAAGAGCAGGCTCTCGCACCAGGTCACCCGCATGGAGAGCGCGGGCCTGGTCCGCCGGGAGAACTGCGAGTCCGACCGGCGCGGCCTGTACGCGGTCCTCACCGAGGACGGCGCGGAGACGATGCGGAAGGTGGCTCCGCACCACGTGGCGTCGGTGCGCAAGCACTTCATGGACCTGTTGACGCCTCAGGCGCTGGCGGACCTGCACGCGGCGCTGGCCCCGGTCGCCGATCATCTGCGGGGCCGACGCGGCAAGGTGTGACGCGCGGCGGGGCGGCGGCCCGCCGGGGCGCCCGGAGGTCAGCCGGCGGTCGGCAGCCACAGCTCGAAGCGCGCGCCGCCCTCCCGCACGCCGTCCACCGTCAGCCGACCGCCGTGCCGGACCGCGACGTCGCGGGCGATGGCGAGGCCCAGACCGGCGCCGCCCTCGTCCCGCGTACGGGCGTCGTCGAGACGTACGAAGCGTTCGAAGATCCGCTCACGTTCCTCGGGCGGCACCCCCACCCCGTCGTCGGTGACCGCGACGACCACACTGCCCCGCTCGCCACGCACCGAGACCGTCACCGCGTGCTCCGCGTGGCGCTCGGCGTTGTCCAGCAGATTGCCGATCACTCGCGCCAACTGTCCACGGGAACCGGCCACTTCGAAAGCGCCGGACCCCGGCACGGACACCGCCACCGGGATCCGGTCACCGATGCGCTGCGAGACCTCCTCGTGGACCAGCGCGCCCAGGTCCAACGTGGTACGGCCCGGCCGCTCCCCCGCGTCCAGGCGGGCCAGCAGCAGCAGATCGGCGGCCAGTGCCTGCAGCCGTACGGTGTCGGCGACCGCGCCTGGCACGTCCAGCAGCTCCGGATGCGCGGCACCCACCTCCAGCTGGGTGCGCAACGAGGCGATCGGGCTGCGCAGTTCGTGCGAGGCGTCGGCGACGAAGCGCCGCTGGCGGTCCACCGATGCCTCCAGGGCCGTCAGGGTCTCATTGGTGGTACGGGCCAGCCGGGCGATCTCGTCGCGCGAACCGGGCTCGGGCACCCGCCTGCTCAGATCCTCCGATGCGGTGATCGCGGCCATCTCCCGTCGGATGCCCTCGACCGGGCGCAGCGCCCGCCGGGTCACCAGCCAGGTCACCCCGGAGACGACGAGCAGCAACACCGGCAGCCCGATCAGCATCGCGCGGCGCACACTGCCCACCGCCTCCTGCTCGGCGGCCAGCGGGGCGCCCGCGTGGACGGTCAGGGTCACCCCGGCGGAGGTGGTCGCCTGCACGGACGCGAAGCGGTAGTCGGCCGTGTCACCGTCGACGGTGGCGGTGCCGTTGTCGAAGTCCGGGTCGTCGGAGTCGACTTCGCCCCGGCCGGGAGCGCTGTACCGCCCGTGGTCGTCATGGCTGTCGTCGTCGGAACCCTCAGCCGGCGACTTGGCCGGAGCGACCTGGTCCGTGCCGGTACCGGAGATCGCCTCCAGGTGCTTGGAGACGGCCACCACGCGTCCGTCCTCGTCGGTCACCTGGACCGGATTGTCCTCCTCCGCGCGCATCTCCAGCCGGTCGTACCGCACATCGAGGGCCAGCTGCCCGGCCACCTCGCGGGCCACCACCTCGGCCTGCAGCCCCGCCTGGTCGGTGAGGTTGGCGCGCAGGACGAGGAGTACGGCCAGCCCGGCGCCGATCAGTGCCACGGCGACCACCACCGTGGCGCCGAGCGCGGCCCTGGCCCGTACCGACCTCACGGCGTCTCCAGCCGGTAACCGGCGCCGCGCACCGTACGGATGGCCGCGGAGCCGAGCTTGCGGCGCAGCGCGCTCACATACACCTCGACGATGTTCGGGTCGCCGTCGTAGGCGAAGTCCCAGACGTGTTCCAGGATGTCCGCCTTGCTCACCACCTGCCCGGCCCGCAGCACCAGCTGCTCCAGCACCGCGAACTCCTTCGCGGTGAGGGCGATTTCGGCCGGACCGAGGTGTACCCGGCGGGCGGCGGTGTCCATGCGCAGAGTACCTACGGTGACCACCGGCGAGGCGGTACCGCCGCCCCGGCGCCGCAGCAGCGCCCGGATCCTGGCCACCAGCACCACGTAAGAGAAGGGCTTGGTCAGGTAGTCGTCGGCCCCGGTGTCCAGGCCCTCCGCCTCGTCGTACTCCCCGTCCTTCGCGGTCAGCATCAGGATCGGCATCTCATGACCGGCGGCGCGCAGGGCGGCGCACACCCGGTAGCCGTTCATCCCGGGCAGCATGATGTCGAGGACGACGAGGTCGTACGCACCCTCGGCGGCCCGGTGCAGCCCTTCGAGACCGTCGTGCACGACGTCCACGGCAAAACCCTCGGCGGTGAGTCCCCCGGCCAGGGACATCGCCAGCCGCTTCTCGTCCTCCACGATCAACAGGCGCATGCACACAGGGTCGCAAACCGATCCTGAAGACGGCTTCAGGTGGCTTCAGGCTGCCTTCAGCATCACCCCGGCACTGTGGTCCCTGTCGAAACCGGCCACAGATCGAGGAGGACCCCTCATGAAGCGCAAGATCGTCATCGCCGCCGTCACCGCGGCCGTGCTCGCCGGCGGCGGAGCCGCCACGGCCGTCGCCCTCACGGACGACGACAGCCACGACCGCGACGCCAGGAGCAGCGCGGCGAGCGGCAGCACCGCCCGCGTCACCGTCGGCGACGCCGTCGCGACCGCCGTCCGGGCCGTCCCGGGGACGGTCACCGAGGCAGAGCTGGACGACGAGAACGGCGGTCTGGTCTGGGAGGTCGACGTGTACGGCTCGGACAGGGCGTGGCACGACGTGACGGTGGACGCGGGTAACGGAAAGGTGCTCGGCAAGCACGTCTCCGACGACAACGACGGCGATCGAGACCGGCATGCGCCCAGGTCGGCCCGGGTGTCGCTGGACGCGGCGGTCGACGCCGCACTGAAGGCGAACCCCGGGACCGTGACGTCGGTCGACCTGGACCACCATGGCGGCCGGAGCGGCGGCGCGCTGCACTGGGAGGTCGACATCCGGGGCAAGGACGGCAAGCAGCACGAGCTGAACGTCGACGCGGGCACCGGCAAGGTGACGGTGGACCGGTCGGACGACGGCGAAGGCGACGGTGACGACGACTAAGGGCTGTCCCGTAGTCCCTGGTGGATCAGCGCGCGGCGTCGGATGCGGTGCATCGCAAGGCGGAGGGGCGCTCGCATACTGGCTGTATTCGGGCGTTCCGACAACGCGGCGAGGTGCCGTAGCGGTGCGACCCTGGTCCGCCGGACAGACCCCAGGAGGGATCAGGGCGCGTGGACGGAGATGACCGTCCCGTCGCCGAAGCCCAGGAACACCACGTCTCCCCGGGCGATGTACGAGATCGACGCCGGGTCGTGCCGGGCTCCCTGCCCGCCGGGCCACTCGGTGGGCAGCCGCGAGCCCGTGTTGTCCGCCTCCCCCGTGGAGCCCATGGCGAACGCGCCGATCCCCTGATCACCCACCACAACGGCACTGTCACCGGCGAGGACGGGCGCGCCCCAGATATCCAGCCCCCCGCCGCTGTCGTCGTACGTCGCCCAGTACTGCCTGCCGTCGGCCAGGCCGAACGCGTACACCCGCGAACGGCTGCTCACCACGACCTTGCCGTCGCGTGACACGACGGGCCGGAAGGCGATGTCCACGCCGGCGGCGATCGACCGGCGGTTCTGCGGGGCCGTCACATCGACGACCGTCAGGCCGTCCGGACCCGAGCAGAGGAGTTCCGTGCCCTTCAGGACCGGCGTACGGCAGGTGATGTCACCGGCGGCGACGGCTCCCAGCCGTGCGCCGTCCGTGCTGCCCAGGACGGTGACGCCGTCGCCGACCGCGACGAGCCGGCCGTCGGCGAAGGACAGTTCCCCCTCGTCGGCCGGGTCGTCCCACGGTTTGTCCCACTTGCGGGTCTGCTTGCCGGTGAGCTGGTGGGCGAGGATCCGGGCCGCGCCCGTGCCGGTGGCCCTCGTGGCGTAGTACAGGACTCCGTCGGACTCGACGGAGTCGGTCACCCGGGCACCGGCCGCCAGCGGCTCCCGCCACTGCTCCGCGCCGTCGGCGAGGCCGAGCGCCACCAGGGCACCGTCCTCGAAGGCGTAGACGGTGGTGCCGATGACGGCAGCCACCGAGGCCGGTCCACTGCCCGCCCTGCCCGGCTCCGTCCGCCAGCGCTGCCTGCCGTTCGCGGCGTCCAGCACGGTGATGCGCTGCGGGCCGCCGCAGACCAGGGACGTGTCCGCCAGTACGCACTCCACCGATCCGTCCTCGATCTTGGCCTTCCACGCCTTCCAGCCCGCCGGCTTCCTGGAGACGTCGGTGGCGGCCGGGCCGAAGTCCCCGGTGCGACCCGCGTCCGCGCGCGGAATGACGGCGGGCCCGGCCTGCGTCCGCGCGGCGTCCGAGGCGGAAGCGGTCGGCTGCACGCCACCGTCCGCGTTGTCGTCGCCTCCGCCGTCCCCCTCGAAGAGCCCCGGCAGGAGCACCGCCCCCAGCACCACGCACACCACTGCGGCCGCTGCCGCCAGGGCGATCCAACGGCCCTTGTCGCGCTGACGGTCACCCGGTACGACCACCGGCGCGACGGGCGTCGGGGCCTGCGCGGGCCCGCCGGGGTGCGGGGCGCCGGACGGGGCCGGCGGTGCGGCAGCGGCCGGCGTGGCCGCCTCCGCGACGGCGCGCGCCCCCGCCGCGTGCGCGGCGAGCTGCCCCCGTACCGCTTCCGTCCAGGGGAACGGTCCGCCGGCCACCGTGTCCGCCCGGTCGCCCGACAGCAGCATGCCGGCCAGCTGCTGGGGCGTCGGCCGGGCCTCGGCGTCGCCGCACAGGCATTGCTCGATCACCGCGCGCAACTGTGGTGGCACGCCGGACAGTTCGGCCTCGCCCTGGGCGATCCGGAAGATCACGGCGGCCATGTCGGAGTCGTCGAACGGGCCCCGACCGGTCGCCGCGAAGGCGAGCACCGCACCGAGGCAGAAGACGTCCGACGCGGGTACGAGCGCCCGTGAGCCATTGACGTGCTCGGGCGAGATGTAGCCGGGGCTGCCCACGACCACACCGGTCCGGGTGAGCTGGGTGGCGTCGAAGGCCTGGGCGATCCCGAAGTCGATCACCTTCGGACCGTCGGCCCCGAGCAGCACGTTGCCCGGCTTGAGGTCGCGGTGGAGTACGCGCACGGCGTGCATGTCGGCGAGCGCGCGGGCGAGACCGGCGCCCATCTCGCGCACCACCGGCTCGGGCATCGGCCCACCACGGATCACCGCCTCGGCGAGCGAGGGGCCGGGGACGTACTCGGTCGCCAGCCAGGGCAGCCGGCCGCTCGCGTCGCCGCCGACGAGAGCCGCGGTGTGCGGACTGCGCACGGCACCCGCCGCGTCGATCTCGCGCCGGAAGCGGATCCGGAAGCCGTCGTCGAGGTCGAGATCGGCGCGTACGGTCTTCAGCGCGACCAGCCCGCCGAGCGGGTCCGGCGCACCGGCGGGCCGGGCGAGATACACCTCGCCCATGCCGCCCGCTCCGAGCAGCCCGAGAAGCTGGTACGGGCCGATCAGCCGGGCTCTGCCGGGTGGAAGCGGCTCGATCACTGCGCGGTCCCCTCAAGCGGTTCGTCGTTCATCCGGGCAGCGGTACGGAGATCGTGGTGCCGTCGTCGTAGACGACATGCACGACGCCGCCGACCGGCAGCACCTGCGGGTCGTTCAGTTCCTTGTCCAGCTGGATGCCATCGGCCATGTCGTATTCCGGTGTGCGGCTCGGGCCCGGGGCGCCCGCCAGGCGAGTCCTGCCCAGTGCGCCCAACGTGCCGTCGGGGCGGATCGGGACGGTGTACAGCGTCGTGCTGTCCGCCCAGACCACGGTGTCGGCGACGATCAACGCGTTGGAGGCCGGGTTGCTCATGCCCTCCTCCACCTTTGCGCCGAGTGGGAACCTGCCGAGGGTCCGGCCGTTGTCGCGGCCGACGACGACGAACTCGTCGCGCACGTCCAGGTCGTGTTCGCTGCTCCGGCGGAGGACCATCACCCGGTCGTCGACCGCGGTGGCGGACGCCTCGGCGACGAGCGCGGAGTCCACAGGCACCCGCCCCTGCGCCTCGAGCGTTCCTGCCGCGAACCGCAGCACGCTCATGTCGGTGCCGACGCCGGAAGCGCTGCCGTTGGAGGCGTAGGTGGCGCAGTAGGCGAATTCGCCCCGCAACCGGAGATCCCCGCAGCCCGGTTTCGTGCCCTCGCCGCCCGCGGTGCCCAGCAGCGTGCCGTCCGTCGGCCGGAACGCCTTCGGCCCGTCCTCACCGATCGCGTACACCACTTTGCCGTCGGTGGCGACCGGCCAGAAGTTGCCCCTCTCGGCTTTGGCCAGATCCTTCTGGGCCAGCGGCTCGTGCCACTTCTCGGCCCCGGTCCTCAGGTCGTACGCGGCGAGCTCCGCGCCCTCGGGCGACCCTGTGGCGGCGGCGAAGACCAGACCGTCGACGACCAGCGGCGCGCTTCCCAGGCTGTGCGCGCCACCGGAGCGGGTCTCCCAGCGGACCTCCCCCGTGCGGGCGTCCAGCGACTGCAGCCGGTCACCCGCGGCGAGCAGCACCGTGTCGTCGTACACGGTGGGGCGGGTGGCACTGGCCGGCATGAAGAACTGACCGGTGGGCCCCCAGCCCGCCGCACGGGAGGTCTCCCCCGTGTCGAGCGCCCACATCCGGTGCCCGTCCGCCGCCGACAACGCCTCGTACGTGCCGTCCGCCTTGCGGCAGACCACGACGTCCCGGCCCGCCGAACAGCCGATCGGCGACCCGGTGAACTTGCCCTGCCAGGACTTCTTCCACCCCGCAGGCCGGACCTCGCGGCCGTACGGGACCGTGCCCGAGGCGTCCGGGCCGCCGTTCTCGCCCACGCCCGCCACGATCTCGGCGGCCGTGGGCGAACCGCCGCCGGGAGAAGTCTCGTTGGGCGTGGTGCGGTTGTTGCGCCAGGCCAGGATGCCCCCGGTGGCCGCACCCAGCACGATCAGCGCGGCGAGGGCGGCGCCCAGGGCGCGCCGGGAGCGGCGCGGGGGCGGGGCGAGTCCCGGGCCCTGGGTGGGCGCGATGTGCAGGCCGGGGGTGAAATCGGTTCCCTGGGTGGGCAGTTGATGGGAGGCCGGAGGACTTCCGGCGGCCATCTCGGTCGGTGTGTATCCCGGCAGCAGCGGGCCGCTCAGCGCGATGACGCGGGCCAGTTCGCGCTCGTGCTCGGCGATGTGCTGCGCCACCGGGTCCGGCCACCGGGCCGCCGCGCCGGGGTCGAGCAACTCCGCGAGTGCGGCGGCGGCCGGGCGGGCGGCCGGGTCGGACACCAGGCAGCGGTCCAGTACGGCACGCAGCGCGCCCGGAACGTCGTCGAGATCGGCCTCGACGTACTTGACCCGGTAGAGCACGGCGGCGACCGGCCCGTCACCGAAGGGATCGCGCCCGGTGGCGGCGGAGCAGAGCACGGAGGCGAGGCAGAAGACGTCGGAAGCCGGGACGACGCGTCCGCTGCCCGCCACGTGTTCCGGGGACATGAAGGCGGGGCTGCCGACCATGCGGCTGGTGGTGGTGAGCGGGGTCGCACCAAAGTCGCGGGCGATCCCGAAGTCGATCAGGCGCGGACCGTCCGCCGCGAGCATCACATTGCCGGGCTTCACATCGCGGTGGACGATCCCGGCCGCGTGCACGGCCGCCAGGGCGCGGGCGAGTCCGGCGCCGAGCATCCGTACCTCGGCCTCGTCCATCGCGCCCGCCCGGCGGACGGCGGCGGACAGGGTCGGTCCGGCCACGTATCCGGTGGCGAGCCAGGGCACTTCGGCATCGGCGTCCCCGTCGAGGAGCGGCGCGACATGGGGGCCGGTAACGGACCGGGCGACGGTGATCTCGCGGCGGAAGCGGCTGCGGAAGCCGGAGTCCTGGGCCACATCGCGGCGGACGGTCTTGACTGCGACCGGGTCGCCGCCGCCGTCCGGGGCGCCGAGGTAGACCTCCCCCATGCCGCCCGCGCCGAGCCGGGCCCGTATCCCGTAGGGCCCGATCCGCCTGGGCGAGTCCTCCCGCAACGGCCCGAGCATGCGCCATTCCCCCCGTCGTCACGCATGAGAAGCCGGACGCCCTGTGCCCGCGTCCGGCCGTAATCCTGCCACGGACACGTCATCGACCGCAGCGCCGAACAGGGCGGGAACCGCACCCCCGGGCCTCGGCTGACGCACCCTCAGCCATCAAGGACGGGGGACGCCGGACGGCGGTTCCAGGGTTCGGCATCCGTCGGACGGGCCGTGCGTTCTCCGACAAGGACCGACCCACCGGGACTCGGCCGCCCCGAGGAGCCCGGAGCGGCCCGATGGCCCGAACAGGCACCGGGCCGGGCCACACGAGCCGCGGGCCGCACAAGCCCGCGGACACCCCCGAAGCGGCCCGCACACCGCCCCGGGCCCGTCCACGCCGGATCGGGAGTCAGCCTTCGGTGAGCCCCGCCACCAGTTCGTCCGCCGCCGCGTACGGGTCGAGGCTCCCCGCCACGATGCGTTCGGCGAGCGCGTCGATGTGGCGGTCGCCGTGCAGATCGCCGATGCGCTCGCGCAGCCGCGTGACGGCGATCGTCTCGACCTCGCGGGCCGCACGGGCCGTGCGCCGCTCGGCGAGCACGCCGTGCTCCTCCATCCACGCCCGGTGCTTCTCCAGCGCCTCGACGACCTCGTCGATGCCCTCGCCCCGGGCGGCGACCGTCTTCACGATCGGCGGGCGCCAGTCGCCCGGACCGCGGGACTCGCCGAGGCCCAGCATGTGGTTGAGCTCGCGCGCGGTGGCGTCCGCGCCGTCCCGGTCCGCCTTGTTGACGACGTACACGTCGCCGATCTCCAGGATTCCGGCCTTCGCCGCCTGGATGCCGTCACCCATGCCGGGCGCCAGCAGGACGACGGAGGTGTCGGCCTGGGAGGCGATCTCCACCTCCGACTGACCGACGCCGACCGTCTCCACCAGGATCACTTCGCAGCCCGCCGCGTCCAGCACCCGGATCGCCTGCGGGGCCGACCAGGCGAGGCCGCCCAGATGTCCGCGGGTGGCCATGGAACGGATGTAGACGCCCGGGTCGGAGGCGTGCTCCGACATCCGGACCCGGTCGCCGAGGAGCGCGCCGCCGGAGAACGGCGAGGACGGGTCGACGGCCAGGACGCCGACTCGCTTGCCCGCCCGCCGGTACGCCGAGACCAGCGCCGACGTGGACGTCGACTTGCCGACGCCGGGGGAACCGGTCAGGCCGACGACGTACGCGTTGCCCGTCAGCGGCGCCAGGGCCGCCATCACCTCGCGCAGCTGCGGCGACGCCCCCTCCACCAAGGAGATGAGCCGGGCCACGGCCCTCGGCCGGCCCGCACGGGCCTGCTCGACCAGGGTGGGGACGTCCACCATCACCGCTCCGTTCACTCGCTGCGTGCTCTCCGCGTACTACGCCGTGTATGACGCCGTGTATTACGTACTACGTACGGCTCGGCCGGGCCGTTCCTGCCCGGGAACCCCGGGTCCTACTTGGGAACGCGGATGATCAGCGCGTCGCCCTGACCGCCGCCGCCGCACAGCGCCGCCGCCCCGGTGCCGCCGCCGCGCCGCTTCAGCTCCAGCGCGAGGTGAAGCACCACGCGGGCACCGGACATGCCGATCGGGTGACCCAGCGCGATGGCGCCACCGTTGACGTTCACCTTGTCCGGGGTGACACCGAGGTCCTTCATCGACTGGACGGCGACCGCCGCGAACGCCTCGTTGATCTCGATGAGGTCGAGGTCCGCGACCTCCAGACCGTCCTTCTTCAGGGCGTGCTTGATGGCGTTGGACGGCTGGGACTGGAGGGAGTTGTCCGGGCCCGCCACATTGCCGTGGGCGCCGATCTCGGCGATCCAGTCCAGGCCCAGCTCCTCGGCCTTGGCCTTGCTCATGACGACGACCGCGGCGGCGCCGTCGGAGATCTGCGAGGAGGTGCCCGCGGTGATCGTGCCGTCCTTGGTGAAGGCCGGGCGCAGCTTGCCGAGGGACTCCGTGGTCGTCTCCGGGCGGATGCCCTCGTCCTTGGAGAAGAGGACCGGGTCGCCCTTGCGCTGCGGGATCTCGACCGGGGTGATCTCGGCCTCGAAGATGCCGTTCTTCTGGGCGGCGGCGGCGCGCTGGTGCGAGAGGGCGCCGATCTCGTCCTGGTCGGCGCGGTTCAGTCCGAGCCGGGTGTTGTGCTTCTCGGTGGATTCACCCATCGGGATGTTCTCGTAGGCGTCGGTCAGACCGTCGTACGCCATCGAGTCGAGCATCTCGATCGCGCCGTACTTGTAGCCCTCCCGGGACTTCGGGAGCAGATGCGGGGCGTTCGTCATGGACTCCTGGCCCCCGGCGACGACGACGTCGAACTCACCCGCACGGATCAACTGGTCGGCGAGCGCGATCGCGTCCAGCCCGGACAGACACACCTTGTTGACGGTGAGCGCGGGGACGTTCATCGGGATGCCCGCCTTGACCGCGGCCTGGCGGGCCGGGATCTGGCCCGCGCCGGCCTGCAGCACCTGGCCCATGATCACGTACTCGACCTGATCGCCGCCGATGCCGGCCCGGTCCAGCGCGGCCTTGATGGCGAAGCCGCCGAGATCGGCCCCGGAGAAGCTCTTCAGCGAGCCGCGGAGCTGGCCCATGGGCGTACGCGCGCCCGCGACGATCACTGAGGTGGTACCGGTCGTTCCTGACATGAGGCACGGCCCCTTGGGATGAGGAGTGAACGAGGGTTTACATGAATGTACTGAGCGGTACCTCGCCCGTCATCCCGCAGCCGGTGTGATCGCGCGCACGTTGCGTAACCATCTGTGGAGCGCTGCACTGGTTGCATGCTGACGCGAATCGACCACATCGGGATCGCCTGTTTCGACCTGGACAGGACCGTCGAGTTCTACCGCTCGACCTACGGGTTCGAGGTGTTCCACTCCGAGATCAACGAGGAGCAGGGCGTACGGGAAGCCATGCTCAAGATCAACGATACGTCCGACGGCGGTGCTTCCTACCTCCAGCTCCTGGAGCCGACCCGGGAGGACTCGGCCGTGGGCAAGTGGCTCGCGAAGAACGGTGAGGGCGTCCACCACATCGCCTTCGGCACCGCGGACGTCGACGCCGACGCGACGGACATCCGGGAGAAGGGGGTCAGGGTGCTGTACGAGGAGCCCCGGACCGGGTCCATGGGGTCCAGGATCACGTTCCTCCATCCGAAGGACTGCCACGGCGTCCTGACCGAACTGGTCACCTCCGCAGCGGAGCACTGACCTCCGGATACCCGGCCCGGTAGAGTGGGCCGTTCCGGGCCGGGGCCGGGTCGGGGCCGCGCCGCGTCCCCAGCCGTTGATCTGTCACCATTCCCCGGGGGACCGTTCGCCGGTGAACGGTACTCGTTGGAGAGTTGCGACCAGGGGACGGATGGGACCGCGCAGTGCGGGGCTACGAACGCCAGGAGAGCCACCGAGCTGACGACGACCATCTCTCGCGGTTCGAAGCCGAGATGGACCGGCTGAAGACCGACCGGGAGAAGGCCGTCCAGCACGCCGAGGACCTCGGTTACCAGGTCGAGGTCTTGCGCGCCAAGCTGCACGAGGCTCGGCGCAATCTCGCGACCCGTCCCGCCTACGACAGCGCGGACATCGGCTACCAGGCCGAGCAGCTGCTCCGTAATGCCCAGATCCAGGCCGAGCAGCTGCGGACGGACGCCGAGCGGGAGCTCCGTGACGCCCGTGCGCAGACGCAGCGCATCCTGCAGGAGCACGCCGAGCACCAGGCGCGGCTCCAGGCCGAACTGCACAACGAGGCCGTGCAGCGGCGCCAGCAGCTCGACCAGGAGCTTGCCGAGCGCCGCCAGACCGTCGAGTCCCACGTCAACGAGAACGTCGCCTGGGCCGAGCAGCTCCGGGCCAGGACGGAGTCCCAGGCCCGCCGGCTGCTGGAGGAGTCCCGTACCGAGGCCGAGCAGTCCCTGACGGCGGCGCGCGCCGAGGCGGGTCGGCTGGTGGAGGAGTCCCGGCAGCGGCTCGGTTCCGAGGCGGAGTCGGCCCGCGCCGAGGCCGAGGCGATCCTGCTGCGTGCCCGCAAGGACGCCGAGCGGCTGCTGAACGCCGCGTCCAGCCAGGCACAGGAGGCCACCAGCCACGCCGAGCGGCTGCGGACGTCGACGACGGCCGAGACCGAACAGACCCGGCAGCAGACCGCCGAGCTGAACCGGACCGCCGAGCAGCGCATGCAGGAGGCCGAGACCCGGCTGCGCGAGGCCCGGCTGGAGGCCGAGAAGGTCACCGCCGAAGCGAAGGAGGCCGCCGTCAAGCGGCTGGCCGCCGCCGAGTCGCAGAACGAGCAGCGCACCCGTACCGCCAAGTCGGAGATCGCCCGGCTGGTCGGTGAGGCCACCAAGGAAACCGAGAACCTCAAGGCGGAGGCCGAGCAGGCGCTCGCCGATGCCCGCGCCGAGGCGGACCGGCTGAAGTCCGAGGCGGCTGAGAAGGCCCGCACGGCGGCCGCCGAGGATGCCGCGGCCCAGCTCGCCAAGGCCGCCCGGGCCGCCGAGGAAGTGCTGACCAAGGCGTCCGAGGACGCGAAGTCCACCACGGGCGCGGCGAGCGAGGAGGCCGACCGGATCCGCCGGGAGGCGGAGGCCGAGGCGGACCGGCTGCGCGGCGAGGCCGCCGAGCAGGCCGATCAGCTCAAGGGCGCGGCCAAGGACGACACCAAGGAGTACCGGGCCAAGACGGTCGAGCTGCAGGAGGAGGCGCGCAGGCTGCGCGGCGAGGCCGAGCAGCTGCGCTCCGAGGCGGTCGCCGAGGGCGAGCGGATCCGCGGCGAGGCCCGCCGCGAGGCCGTCCAGCAGATCGAGGAGGGCGCGAAGACCGCCGAGGAGCTGCTGGCCAAGGCGAAGGCGGACGCCGAGGAGCTGCGCGGCACCGCGGGCGCGGAGAGCGAGCGGGTCCGTACCGACGCGGCCGAGCGGGCCGGTGCGCTCCGCAAGCAGGCCGAGGAGGCCCTGGAGCGGGCCCGTGCCGAGGCCGAGCAGCTGCGTACGGAGTCCGAGGAGCAGGCCCGGTCCACCACCGCCGCGGCCGAGCAGGCGGCGGCGGGGCTGCGCGAGGAGACCGAGCGCGCGGTCGCGGCCCGGCAGACGGAGGCGGCCGAGGAGCTGACCCGGCTGCACACCGAGGCCGAGACCAGGGTCACCACCGCCGAGCAGGAGCTCACGGACGCGCGCGCCGAGGCGGAGCGCATCCGGCGTGAGACGAACGAGGAGTCCGAGCGGCTGCGCGCGGAGGCCGCCGAGCGGCTTCGGGCGCTGCGGGAGCAGGCGGAGACCGAGGCGGAGCGGCTGCGCGACGAGGCCGCGGCGGATGCGTCGCGGTCGCGTGCGGAGGGCGAGTCCGCAGCCGTACGGCTGCGCGGTGAGGCGGCCGCCGAGGCGGAGCGGCTCAAGTCCGAGGCGCAGGAGAGCGCCGACCGGGTGCGTGCCGAGGCCGCTGCCGCCGCGGAGCGGGTGGGCACGGAGGCCGCCGAGGCGCTGGCCGCCGCGCAGGAGGAGGCGAACCGGCGCCGCCGGGAGGCCGAGGAGACCCTCGACGCCGCGCGTACCGAGGCGAACCAGGAGCGCGAGCGGGCCCGCGAGCAGAGCGAGGAGCTGCTCGCTTCCGCCCGCAAGCGGGTCGAGGAGGCGCAGGCCGAGGCGCACCGCCTGGTCGAGGAGGCGGACAGCCGGGCGACGGAGCTGGTCTCCACGGCCGAGCAGACCGCCCAGCAGGTACGGGATTCGGTCAGCGGGTTGCAGGAGCAGGCCGAGGCGGAGATCGCCGGGCTGCGCTCCACCGCCGAGCATGTCGCGGAGCGGACGAAGTCCGAGGCGCAGGGGGAGGCGGACCGGCTCCGCGCCGACGCGCACGCGGAGCGCGAGCGGGCGGGCGAGGATGCGGCCCGGATCCGCCGGGAGGCGCAGGAGGAGTCCGAGGCCGCGAAGGCGATGGCCGAGCGGACCGTCTCGGACGCGATCGCCGAGTCGGAACGGCTGCGGGCGGACACCGCGGAGTACAGCCAGCGGATGCGTACCGAGGCGTCCGACGCGCTGGCCTCGGCCGAGCAGGACGGGGCGCGCAGCCGGGCCGAGGCCCGCGAGGACGCCAACCGGATGCGTTCCGACGCCGCGACCCAGGCCGACCGGCTGGTCGGCGAGGCGACGAGCGAGGCCGAGCGGGTCCGTGCGGAGTCGACGCAGCAGGCCACCCGGCTCGTCGAGGAGGCGACACAGCGGGCGAACGAACTGGTCGACGAGGCGACTCAGCAGGCGGCCCGGGCGACGGGCGAGGCCGCCGACGAGGCGGAGCGGCTGCGTGCGGAGGCGGCGGCCACCGTCGGTTCGGCGCAGGAGCACGCGGCCCGTACCCGCGAGGAGTCGGAGCGGGTGCGCGCCGAGGCGGAGGCGGCGGCCGAGCTGATGCGTGCTCAGGCCCGCGAGGAGGCGGACCGGTTGCTGGACGAGGCGCGGGAGGCCGCGGCGAAGCGCCGTGCCGACGCCGCCGAGCAGGCGGACCAGCTGATGAACAAGGCGCAGGAGGAGGCGCTTCGCGCCGCCACCGAGGCCGAGGAGCAGGCCGACACGATGGTCGGCGTGGCCCGCAAGGAAGCCGTGCGGATCACCTCGGAGGCGACCGTCGAGGGCAACTCCCTGGTGGAGCGGGCCCGTACGGACGCGGACGAGTTGCTGGTCGGCGCGCGCCGGGACGCCACCGCCATCCGGGAGCGGGCCGAGGAGCTCAGGGCCCGGATCGAGAGCGAGATCGAGGAGCTGCACGACCGGGCCCGGCGGGAGACGTCCGAGCAGATGAGGACGGCGGGCGAGCGCGTCGACAACCTGATGAAGGCGGCGACCGAACAGCGCGACGATGCGGCGGCCAAGGCCAAGGAGCTGCTGGCGGATGCGAATTCGGAGGCGAGCAAGGTCCGGATCGCCGCGGTGAAGCGGGCCGAGTCGCTGCTGAAGGAGGCCGAGCAGAAGAAGGCCACGCTGATCCGCGAGGCCGAGAAGCTGCGGGCCGACGCCGAGACCGAGGCGAAGCGCACGGTGGACGAGGGCAAGCGCGAGCTCGATCTGCTGGTGCGCCGACGCGAGGACATCAACACCGAGATCTCGCGTGTCCAGGACGTGTTGGAAGCACTGGAGTCGTTCGAGACACCGGCCGTCGGCGGCAAGGGCGGCTCTTCCAACGGCGGCGTCAAGGCCGGGGCCTCGGCGGGCACTCGTTCGAGTGGCAAGTCGTCCGATGGGTAGTCGCCCCGTCATCTCCCGTGCTTCGTCAGGAGCGTTCAACTCTCCGAGTGGCAAGAGTTACGGTGGGTCAGCCACTCGAAAGGGGTGTCATTCTCCAGATCAAAAGGGCATCCGCTCGATGACACGCCGTCCGCACCCCTAGGATTCCCCCTAACACCTCACCGGTCTCATTCGACAGGAACCCCATGAGCGACCCTTCCTCCCCCTTCGGCTTCGAGCTCGTGCGACGTGGATACGACCGCGGTCAGGTGGATGACCGCATTACCAAGCTCGTCGCCGACCGTGATAGTGCTCTCGGCCGCATCACGTCTCTGGAAAAGCGCATCGAGGAGCTCCACCTCGAAACGCAGAACGCCCAGGCCCAGGTGAACGACGCGGAGCCGTCCTACGCCGGTCTCGGCGCCCGCGTGGAGAAGATTCTCCGCCTGGCCGAGGAGGAGGCGAAGGACCTGCGCGAGGAGGCCCGTCGCGCCGCCGAGCAGCACCGTGAGCTCGCCGAGTCGGCCGCCCAGCAGGTGCGCAACGACGCCGAGTCGTTCGCCGCCGAGCGCAAGGCGAAGGCCGAGGACGAGGGCGTCCGGATCGTCGAGAAGGCCAAGGGCGAGGCCGGCACGCTGCGTGCCGACGCCCAGAAGGACGCCGCGCAGAAGCGTGAGGAGGCGGACGCCCTCTTCGAGGAGACCCGCGCCAAGGCCGCCCAGGCCGCCGCGGACTTCGAGACCAACCTGGCCAAGCGCCGCGACCAGTCGGAGCGCGACCTCGCGTCCCGTCAGGCCAAGGCCGAGAAGCGCCTCGCCGAGATCGAGCACCGCGCCGAGCAGCTCCGCCTGGAGGCCGAGAAGCTCCGTACGGACGCCGAGCGCCGGGCCCGTCAGACGGTGGAGACCGCACAGCGCCAGTCCGAGGACATCGTCGCCGACGCGAACGCGAAGGCCGACCGGATCCGCAGCGAGTCGGAGCGCGAGCTGGCGGCGCTCACCAACCGCCGCGACTCGATCAACGCGCAGCTGACCAACGTCCGCGAGATGCTGGCGACGCTGACCGGTGCCGCGGTGGCCGCCGCCGGCACCCCCGCCGACGACGAGCCGGTCACCCGCGGCGTTCCGGCTCAGCAGACTCGCTGACCCCGGAGTACCGCAGTCGTACGGCCCTGCAAGCCTCGCGCGCCCGGTTCCGCCTTTGTGGTGGCGCCGGGCGCGCGGCCGTTCTAGCGTGAACGCATGATCGAGCTTGATGGCCTCACCAAGCGCTTTGGCAACAAGGTTGCCGTCGACCGGCTCTCGTGCCGCGTCAGACCCGGAATGGTGACGGGCTTTCTGGGGCCCAACGGGGCGGGCAAGTCCACGACGATGCGGATGATGCTCGACCTCGACAACCCGACCAGCGGTTCGGTGCGCATCGACGGCAAGCACTACCGCGACCTGGAGGAACCCCTCAAATACATCGGTGCGCTGCTGGATGCCAAGTCGATGCACGGCGGACGCAGTGCGTACAACAACCTGCTCTGCCTCGCCCAGAGCAATCGCATCCCGGAGAGCCGGGTCGCGGAGGTCCTGGACACCGTCGGCCTGAGCGCGGTGGCGAAGAAGAAGTCGAAGGGTTTCTCGCTCGGCATGGGCCAACGGCTCGGCATCGCGGCCGCGCTGCTCGGCGACCCCCAGGTGTTGCTCTTCGACGAGCCGGTCAACGGTCTGGACCCCGAGGGCATTCACTGGATCCGCAATCTGATGAAGGCACTCGCCGCGGAAGGCCGGACGATCTTCGTCTCCTCACATCTGATGAGCGAAATGGCACTCACCGCAGACCACTTGATCGTGATCGGTCAGGGCAAGCTGCTCGCCGACACCTCGATGGCCGATTTCATCCATCAGAACTCCCGTAGTTACGTACGGCTGCGCTCCCCGCAGCAGGAGCGGCTGCGCGATGTGCTGCACCAGGAGGGGCTCGTCGTGGTCGAGTCGGGGAACGGCACGCTGGAGATCGACGGCGCCACCACCGAGGCGCTGGGCGAGCTCGCCGCCCGGCATCAGATCGTGCTGCACGAGCTGAGTTCCCAGCGGGCCTCCCTGGAGGAAGCGTTCATGCAGATGACGGCGGATTCGGTGGAGTACCACGCACACTCCGAGCTCGCCGAGGCGGTGCCTCCCGTGGGCCCGCACTGGGACGATCCGTACCGTCGGCAGACGCCCTCCGGCACCGGGAAGGGGGCGTGACGACGATGGCATCGGTACCCGCGGTCCTGACCTCCGAGTGGACCAAGATCCGTACGGTCTCGTCGACCGTCTGGACCCTGATCTCCGCGTTCGTCGTCACCGTCGCGATGAGCGCGGCGCTCTGCGCCCTGATGAACGCCCAGTTCAGCGACCTGCCCGTCGCGGAGCGGGCCACCTTCGACCCGACGCTCATCAGCTTCTCCGGTATGGTCCTCGGCCAACTGGCCATGGTCGTCTTCGGTGTGCTCGTGGTCGGTACGGAGTACAGCTCGGGCATGATCCGCACCTCGCTGGCGGCCGTACCGCAACGTGGTTCGTTCCTCTTCAGCAAGATCGCGGTCGCCGGTGTGCTGGCCCTGGTGGTCGGCATCGTCACCAGCTTCGTCTCGTTCTTCCTCGGGCAGGCCCTCCTCGGCGATCACCACACGGACATCGGCGCCGAGAACGTCCTGCGCGCGGTCGTCGGCGGCGGCATCTACATGGGCCTCATCGGCATCTTCTCCATGGGTGTGGCGACGATGCTGCGCAGCTCCATGCTGTCGCTCGGCATCCTGATGCCGTTCTTCTTCCTGGTCTCGCAGATCCTCTCGGCGGTCCCCGGCGCGAAGAAGGTCGCGCGTTACTTCCCCGACCAGGCCGGGTCCAAGATCATGCAGGTGGTTCCGGACGCCATGAACAGCAACCCCGCTCCGTACGGTCCGTGGGGCGGGCTCGGCATTCTGCTCGCGTGGGTGGTTGCCGCGCTGGTCGGCGGCTATCTCGTGCTGAAGAAACGCGACGCGTGAGCGAAGGGCGGGGCGGGTGACCGGAGTGCTCCGGGGCGGGTGACCGGGAATGCGCGTCCCGCTCCTGGAAGCGCTCCGTCCGCTCCGACGCGGGGATGCACTCGAGCAACGGCTTGGCCGGAACCGTCAAGGCCTGGATATCCTCCTAACTCTTACGGGGGTGTGCGGCCGGACGGCCCGGGCCCCGACGACAGACAGAAGTCGATGGGGCTGGAGCATGATCGAGGCAGTCGGCCTGACCAAGCGCTACGGTGCGAAGACGGCCGTGCACAACCTTTCCTTCCAGGTGCGGCCGGGCGCCGTCACCGGATTCCTCGGTCCCAACGGGTCGGGCAAGTCCACCACCATGCGCATGATGCTGGGCCTGGACCGTCCGACTTCCGGTCATGTCACGATCGGCGGCCACCCCTTCCGCAGCCTGCCCAACGCCCCGCGTCAGGTGGGTGCGCTGCTGGACGCGAAGGCGGTGCACGGCGGCCGCAGCGCCCGTAACCACCTCCTCTCGCTCGCCCAGCTCTCCGGTATCCCGGCCGCCCGGGTCGACGAGGTGCTCGGCGTCGTCGGTCTGCACGACGTCGCGCGCAAGCGGTCCAAGGGCTTTTCGCTCGGCATGGGCCAGCGGCTCGGCATCGCCGCGGCGCTGCTCGGCGACCCGAAGGTGCTGCTCTTCGACGAGCCGGTCAACGGCCTCGACCCCGAGGGCATCCTCTGGGTCCGCAATCTGATGAAGACGCTGGCGTCGGAGGGCCGTACGGTCTTCGTCTCCAGCCATCTGATGAGTGAGATGGCGCTCACCGCCGACCATCTGATCGTGATCGGCCGCGGGCAGCTGCTCGCCGACATGAGCGTCAAGGAGTTCATCTCCGCCAACTCGGCCGACTTCGCCCGGGTGCGGGTCGCGGACGGTGTGCGCGAGCAGCGGGAGAAGCTGACCGCCGCGCTCACCGAGGCGGGCGGCCAGGTCATGCCGGAGCCGGACGGGGGCCTGCGGGTCACCGGTCTGCAACTGTCGCGGATCAGCGATCTGGCCCACGAGTCGGACGTCCGGTTGTGGGAGCTCTCGCCGCACCAGGCCTCGCTGGAGGAGGCGTACATGCGGATGACTCAGGGCGCCGTGGACTACCGCTCGACGGCGGACCAGAAGGTGGGGCTGCAGCAGCCGGTGCCCGGCGGGTACGGCGGGCCGCCCGGCTACGGGCCGCAGCCGGTGCCGGAGATGCCGCAGCAGGGCTGGTACGCCCCGCCGCCGCCCGGACAGAACCCGTACGCGGCGGCCCCGGCGGCCCCGGTCGTACCCGCCCCGATGCCCGCCGCAGCCCCCGCAGACCCGACCAAGAGCGAGACCAGCGAGGACGCCCGATGACGACACCGCCGCCCCCGCAGGCGCCGTACCAGCAGGCCCCCGCCCTCTCCGACGCCCCGCAGCAGAACTGGCAGGACACCTCGGCCGGGCTCTACGACTCGCCGATCCCGCTGCGCGCCGCCACCCTCGGTGACGCGCTCGCCTCCGAGTGGACCAAGATCCGTTCGGTGCGCTCCACCATGTGGACGCTCGGCATCATGATCGTGCTGGTCCTCGGTTTCGGCGTGACGACAGCGGTCCTGCTCAACGTGACCGAGGCCCACACCGAAAGCGTCCCGAAGCTGAGCTTCGGCTTCTTCGGCGTGCTCCTGGGCTCGATCTGCGTGATCACGCTCGGGGTGATGACCATCGCCTCCGAGTACGGCACGGGCCTGATCCGTACGACGCTCACGGCGTGCCCCAGCCGTGCCCGGGTGCTCACCGCCAAGGCGATCGTCTTCTTCCTGCTCACCTTCACGATCACGACCGTGGTGACCACGGCGGTCGCCGCGCTGCAGTCGGCCATGCTGGACGGCAGTGCGCCCACCGGCGGCGAATGGCTGCGCGCCACGGTCGGCGTCGGCCTCTACATGGCGACGCTGGGGCTCCTCTCGCTGGCGGTCGGTGCGCTCATCCGGCATTCCGCGGGTGCGATCACGATCATGATCGGGGTGGTGCTGCTGCCGCTCGTGCTGGCCCTGTTCATGTTCACGAAGGCGCTGGCCGGCCTGCAGCGGGCGCTCTTCGAGTATTCGATCCCCAGCCAGCTCAGTGCCTTCTACGACACCTCGGTCACCGGATCGGGGCCGTCCGGCTGGGACCCCCTGTGGATCATGCTCGGGGTGACCGCCGTGGCCATGCTCGCCGCGTACATCACGCTGGAGAACCGCGACGTCTGACCGCTCCCCGACCGCCCGGTCGCCGGCCTCAGTAGCGAGGCGCGTTCCTGGACCGCTGCACCTGTGTGGTGCGGCGGTCCTTCGCGTTCCAGCAGGCCTTGTGCCAGTGCCTGCGGTCGTCGATCCCGCTGTACTCGGACCAGGCCACCAGGTGCGGAACGCCGGACGAGATCTCCTGGTCGCAGCCGGGGCAGCGGTAGCGCTTGCCGGCCGCGCTCGCGCCACTGACGGGGCGTACCGTCCACTCCTCGCCCCGCCACTCCTCGGTGCGCCCCCCACCGCCGTACCGGGCCCCCGGCTCCGCTGTGCTGTCGTGGGGACTCTCGCCGCCTCGGGGGCGGTTGCGGCGCGGGGACACGTGACACCTCACGGGGCAGGCTGGGCAGTTCCGTCCAGCGTAGGGCCATTCGGCCGAGCCCCGTGTCCCGCACCGCGCAGGGCGGCGCCCCGGACGGGGTGAGTTACCGGAAAATCGCAAAACTTGCCGTCCGACCGTGCCTTTGGCACGTGTCAGGCGTTGTTGCGGGTAGGGGAGAGCCCGCGTCGGCCGCAAGGAGGCAATTGGCGATGCGTGTCGGAACGTTCGTACTGGCAGCCCAGTTTCCGGGACAGGGGCCGGGTGAAGCACTGCACCGCGCGATCCGGTCCACCGAGATCGCGGAGGAATCCGGCCTCGACTCGGTCTGGCTGGCGGAACACCATTTCGTGCCGTACGGGGTCTGCCCGTCCGCCATCACACTGGCCGCGCTGCTGCTCGGCCGCACCCGGAGAATCCGGGTGGGTACGGCGGTGAGCGTGCTGCCCACCCAGCACCCGGTCGCGCTCGGCGAACAGACCGCGCTGCTCCACCTCACCAGTGGCGGCAGATTCACCCTCGGCGTCGGCCGGGGCGGCCCCTGGGTGGATCTGGAGGTGTTCGGCGGGGGCCTGGAGGCGTACGAGAAGGGCTTCCCGGAGTCCTTGGAGCTGCTGCTGGACTGGCTGACCGAGTCCCGGGTCGCGGGCGACGGGGAGCGCTACGGCTTCCGCGAGGTGGCGGTGGTCCCCCGGGCCGACGAGCTGCTCGGGCAGGACGGCGGAGAGAGCCCCGGCGGCCCCGAGGTGGTGGTCGCGTGCACCTCGCCGAAGACGGTGCGGCTCGCCGCGGAGAAGGGTCTGCCGATGTTGCTCGGGATGCACTGCGGGGACGAGGAGAAGGCCGAGATGGTCGCCCTGTGGCGCTCCGCCGCGCTCGCCGCGGGGCGCTCGCCCGAGAGCGTCCGGGAAGCCGGACATGTGTCCGCAGGGGTGGCCCAGATCGCCGACCGTGCCGAGGACGCCGTGGAGACGCTCGTGAAGACGATGCCCGGCTGGCTGCGGCAGGGCCTGGACGCCCATGTGACGGTCGACGGCCGGCACCGGGTGATGCGCGACCCGGTCGCCTATACGGAGCTGCTGTGCGGCCTTCATCCGGTGGGCCCGCCCCGGCTCGCCGCCGACCGGCTCGCCGCCACCGCCGAGCGGACAGGCATCACCCGCTTCGCGCTCCTGGTGGAGGGTTCGGGAGATCTGGCGGCCACGGAGGAGAACGTAGCGCGGCTGGGCACCGAAGTGCGTCCGCTGCTCACCTGACAAGCCGTAAGAGGTACGGGGGCTGCCGCCCCGGAGCCAGTTGCACCGATCGCGGCCCGGAACGGCAGCGGAAGCGTTAGGTCCTGATCCGCCGGACAGGCCCTAGCAGTCCCGTAGTTCGGGCGACTGATTGAGCAACTGACCCCTCACCGAGGTAAATCGGGCCAGCCGCTCGTCGACCGAGGCATCCAGCGGGAACACCGCGACGCGGTGGCAGTTCTGGAATGCCAGACGCACCCCGAAGTGCCGCTGCAGAGCGCCGCGTATCGCATCACTCGCGAGCGCGCGCAGCAGCTGACCACGTGCCTGCTCGTCCGGCGGGGGCGTCTGGTTGTCGGCGAACTCTCCGCCGTCGACCTTCAGCTGAGCCACCAGGGAGCTGATCATCTCCCATGCGTAGGGCAGGGAGGTCCGGACGCAGTCGACGAAGTCGGCTTCGTCGACCTCGCCTCGCTCGGCCTGTTCCAACAGCGCCGGTGAGACGTCGAGCGACATGGGTTCTCCTCTCGCGACCCCGACGACGGGCCGGGGCCTTACGGGCAGGGAAGGAGGACGGCGACGCAGCGTGCACACACGGCGACCTCCTGCTTACAAGGTAAGGGTGCAGTCCTGGCCGCACCAGGAGATTGGGAACACAACCGGCCAATAACGAAGGGGAGCAAAGAGGGGCAAGACCGAAAGCCATCGGTCCGGTGATCGCGGGCGGAAGGGGGAGAATCGCGTGGAGCACCCGTCGTCGAGTAGCGTTGCCGACCATGCGTCTCGTCATCGCCCGCTGCTCCGTGGACTACGCCGGCCGGCTCACGGCCCACCTGCCCTCCGCTCCCCGTCTGATCCTGGTGAAGGCGGACGGGAGCGTGTCGATCCACGCCGACGACAGGGCGTACAAACCCCTGAACTGGATGTCACCGCCCTGCACCCTCAAGGAGGGTACGGACGACACCGCGGGCATCTGGACCGTGGTGAACAAAGCGGGCGAGAAACTGATCATCACGATGGAGGAAATCCTCCATGACTCGTCCCATGAGCTGGGTGTCGACCCGGGCCTCATCAAGGACGGCGTCGAAGCGCATCTGCAGGAACTGCTCGCTGACCGGATCGAGACACTCGGCGAGGGCTACACCCTGATCCGCCGTGAGTACTTCACCGCGATCGGGCCGGTCGACATCCTGTGCCGCGACGCCGACGGGCAGACCGTGGCCGTGGAGCTGAAGCGGCGCGGCGACATCGACGGTGTGGAGCAGCTGACCCGCTATCTGGAGCTGCTCAACCGCGATCCCCATCTCGCCCCCGTGAAGGGCATCTTCGCGGCGCAGGAGATCAAGCCGCAGGCGCGGGTGCTGGCGACGGACCGCGGGATCGGCTGTGTGGTCCTCGACTACGACGCGCTGCGCGGCATCGAGGACGACAAGCTGCGGCTGTTCTGAGACCTCCTCCGCCCCTCGCGAAACGCCCTCGAACCTGCCCTCCGAACTTCCTCTCCGAGCCTCGTCGTCGAAACTTCTTCTCCGAGCTTCGTCGTCGAACTTCTTCGAACGCCGGACGTGTACGTC
>NZ_JBHVFF010000046.1:0-37405 GCF_042801895.1 Streptomyces sp. NPDC057543
GTTCATCCCCGATGTGGCCGCGGCCGGCTCGTTCTCGTGCTACTCCCCCGCCGCCATCACCATCCTGACGCTGTCGTCGACGAGGCGCTCGGCACGCTCCCGGGACACGGCCCCATCGATATAGGTGAAATTCCACGAGAGTTGACCCTGGCTGGTGGTCACCGAGGATCCGAAGTAGCCGACCACCGAGATCCCGCCCACGAACTGCGCCCCGGAGAGCCGCCAGGCGCCGAGTTCAGCGGGAAATTCGAATCGCCCGATGTTGGACACGAAGAAGTTGAAGGGCCCGTGTTCCTCGAAGTGCCGGACGAAGGGCTCGCAGTCGGCGACGCCGGCCGGCCCCTGGGCGGCGAGCAGGCTGAACACCTCATACTGTTCGCCGAGCTTCTTGCGCGCGGTGATGTCGTCCTTGATGAACCGAGCCATCGACCAGAGGTCGTCGGGCTGATAGCGCACCACTGAGTGCAACGCCGACACGAAGCAGCCGACCTCGTCCTCGGACACCGCACGGCGAAGCTCGTCCCGGAGAGCGACCGGGGAGCCGACCGCGAAGTGTGCGGGTGGCGCGGCTCCGGCGTCGCGGGCCACCGCACAGGCCATCGCCGCGGCCAGCACACCGTGCAAGGTGGCCCCTTCCCGCTTGCACGCGAGCGTGAGCCCTTCCAGCACGTCGCTTCCAAGGGACCGGTGCAGCATCCGCGTCCGCCGCTGGTCGAAGGGCACGAATCGCTCCGGCTCCAGCCGGCCCACGTCGTCCGTGGCCGCCGCGGTGTCTGCCCCGTCGGCCGCCTGCTCGTCGGACAGCGCGTGGGACGCCACGCGAAAGCGTTCCGGGAAGAGGGCTTCGAACGGCTCCGGAACGGGGCCGCGCGCGACGGCGGTCCGGCCGGGCGCCGGCGGCGCGGCGGCGAGCCGTACCCACTGGCGCAGCAGGGAGAGTGCGGTCGTCCCGTCCGCGATGCAGTGCGGGACGGTGAGGATGAGGTCGTGGATCTGCTCCGGCCCGCTGATGAAGACGGCGCGGGCCAGCGGGCCGGACCTCCAGTCAAGGGGATCCGTCAGCTCGTGGCCGTCCACTTCACTCGCCCATCGCGAGTCCTCGGAGCCGGTCAGGTGCACCTCGCGCAGCGGAATCGGCAGGTCCGTCGGCACGAACCGCGGCCCGCCACCCGACCGTTCCGGCGACGTGTCCGCTATGGCCGTCCGCAACTGCGGATGCCGGTCCTGCAGCGCGCCGAGTGCGGTGCGCAGTACCTGGGCCGAGAGCTCGCCCTCGATACGGACACGGGCGCAGACGTTGAGCGTGGAGAGCTGATCGATGATCCAGTACCAGCGTTCACCCGGGCTCAACTCGCGCGACGTGGTGACGCGCCCACCGGCGTCATTTTCCGTCAGGGCACTCGATGCATTCATGGCAGACACTCCCCATCACTCTTCGCACGTCCGATGCCGGATCGGATAGTCGCAGGAGGCTAGCAACGCGTCATTGAATATCGATCGAGTAGCCGGTGACCCATGTCATACGGGCGATTGACCTGCGCATTGTGGTCAGTGGTTAGTCATTCCCAAGTGAACTCTGGTGGCATTTTCGTTCCGCGCTCAAGTCAGTCTCGATCCGGCGTCGAGTCAGCCAGGATCCGGACCCGAGTCAGCCAGGAGGAACGTCACCGTGACCGACACGACGCTCAGTCAGATCTCTCTCCCGCTCTTTCCCATCGACCCGTTGGGCACCGACCGTCATGGTGAGGCGGCCCGGATGCGTGACCTCGGCCCGGTCGTCCGCGCCGTGCTTCCTGGTGGCGTCCGCATGTGGGTGGTCACCGACTACGCGCTGCTCGCCGAGCTCACCGCCGACCCGCGGGTGGGGCGGGACTGGCGCAACTGGGAGGCCCTGCGCCGTGGCGAGATCCCCGACGACTGGCCGCTGCTCGGCATGATCCGGCTGAACAACATGATGGCCCGCGACGGCGCGGAGCACCGGCGGCTGCGCCGCCCGTTGACCCGCGCCTTCACCCGGGCCCGGGTCGAGCGCATGGGACCGCGCATCGACCAGATCGTGGCCACGATGCTGGACGACCTGCCCCACCAGGCCGCGCCGGACGGCACGGTCGACCTGCGGCGGCACTACGCCTACCCGTTCCCCATGCAGGTGATATGCGAACTCATAGGCGTGCCCGAGGCGTGGTGGTCGCGGTTCCGCGCGCTCATCGACACCGTCATACGCGCCGACACGACCGCCGAGCAGTTCCTCGCCACGCAGCAGGAACGGCACGAACTGTTCCAGCGCCTCTTCGCCATGCGTCGCGCCGAGCCGGCGGACGACCTGACCAGCGCGCTGATCGCCCCCGTCGACGACGAGGCCGATGCCGAGTACACCGACGAAGAACTCGAAGACACGCTGTGGACGCTCATCGGCGCCGGTCACGAGACCTCGATCAGTCTGATCGTCAACGCCACGCGCGCCCTGCTGAGCCACCCGGACCAGTTGGCGATGGTCCGCGACGGCGACACCGCTGTCTGGAGCGAGGTCATCGAGGAGACCCTGCGCTGGGACTCCCCGGTGGGAAACTTCCCGGCCCGGTTTCCGACCGAGGACATCACGGTGGCCGGCGTCACCATCCCCAAGGGGGACGCCATCCTCGCTCCCTGGAGCGGCGTCAACCGTGACCCGCGACAGTACGGCGAGACCGCCGACCAGTTCGACATCACGCGGCCGGTCAAGCGGCACATGGCGTTCGGCAGTGGGCCGCACGTCTGCATCGGACCTGCCCTGGCCCGGTTCGAGGCGATGGCCGCGCTGCCCCCGCTGTTCGCCCGCTACCCCGAACTCCGGCTCGCCGTCGATCCCGCCGAACTGACCGCGGTGCCGTCGATCTTCTCCAACTCCGTCACGGGCCTGCCCGTACACCTCGGCCCGGAGAAGCGCTGAAGCCCTTCCCCGGGCGGGACGTGACCTAGGCTCGCCCGGCTCCCCCGGGGGCGGCCGGCGGGATGTTGTGATTGAGCCGGAAGATGTTCCCCGGGTCGTAGGCCGCCTTGATCTCGGTGAGGCGCTGGTAGTCCTCGGGGTCGTACGCGGAGCGCACGTACTCGGTGTCCCGCTCGCCGTTCAAGAAGGTCAGGGCCCGGCCTCCGGTGCTCCAGGGTGCGATCGCCTCGAGAAGGCGCTCGTGCGCGGGCTGGATGTCGGTGATGTCGGCACGTTCCAGCCGCGAAACCACGTTCAGCAAGTAGTGCGCGTCGCGGTTGCCGACCGCGTTCGCGACGTCGGCCGGGCGGGCGAGCCGGCCGCCGAGGTGACGCAGTTCGACGACGTGCGGTACCGGCGCGTGCGGTCCGACCAGGTCCAGGACGGCGCGGACCGCGTCGGCGTCGAGCTCGCCCAGCAGAGTTGTGGCCGACTCGAAGGTGCCCGGCACGGGCGGGTCGTTGTGGATCGTCCCGACCTCGGTGTAGGGCAGTTCACGGACGGTGTCGTTGAAGGGGTCGAGTGCCCGCAGCGGCGCCACCAGGTCCTTGCCGACGCTGAGGTCGTCCGCCGAGTAGGCGATGCGGACGTGGACGACATGGCGACCGCGCAGCGGCGGCGGGAGCACCGGCACGTCGGGGAAGGAGATCACCGCGACCGAGGAGGTCATCTCATCGGGCATGCCGGCCGACCACTGCACATACGTGTCAAGGACCTCGCGGGCCGACGCGAAGTCGAAGAACAGGCCACCGCCATAGAGCGTCGGGACCGGCATGAGGTCGATCTCGATTCCGGTGACCACACCGAAGTTGTCCCGGCCGCCGCGGAGCGCCCAGAAGAGGTCCGGGTCCGACGTCGCCGTGACCTGCCGCAGCCGTCCGTCCGCCGTGACGACGTCGATGCTGCGCACGTGGTCGGCGGCGTATCCGTAACGCCGCGAAAGCAGTCCGAGGCCGCCGCCGAGGGTGTACGACACCACGCCGACCCCCGGGGCCGAGCCCGCCAGCGGTGCCAGCCCGGCCGGCGCCGCCTCGTGGATCACCTGATCCCAGCGCACCCCGGCCGCCACCCACGCGGTGCCCGCTTCCGCGTTCACGCGGACGCCGGTCATCCGGGACGTGTTGATGAGGACTCCGCCCTCCGCGGCGACGGCCGCCAGCGCGTGCCCGGTGCCCTGCACCGCCACCGGAAGCCCGTGGCGGACGGCGAACTGCACCGCCTGCTGCACATCAGCGGGGCCGACCGCGCCCACCAGGATCGCGGGCCGATGCGAACGCGCGGTCTGGTTCCCTGCGCGCTCCGCGTCGTACTGCTCGTCCTCCGGAGTCAGCACCGGCCCCATCACCCGCTTGCCTAAGGCTTCGATGGCCTCGCCGCCGAAGCTGGTGGCCTTGCGATTCTCCTCGCCCGAAGTGCTCATGACTCTTCCCTTCACAACCGGTGTCGCGCCGTGTCTCGCGGTCGAGTTGCCGATGCCGCTAGAGTTAGTCAAGCAACCGTACTACTTTTTAGTCAAGCCCCCTGACGACTTGGCTGTGTCAGAAAGGTGGCCCGAGATGACCACGCGACCGGAGAAGCCGGGCGAGCGCCAGGTGCCGCTGCCCACGCTGCTCGCGCAGGCCAAGGACCTCACCATCGAGCAGCTCCACCGGCGGCTGCACGAGGAGGGGTTCGATGGGGTCCGGTTCCGGCACGGCTCCGTCTTCCGGTTCGTCGACCCGGAGGGCTCACGGCTCACCGTGCTCGCCGAACGCTCCGGGTTCAGCAAGCAGGCCATCGCCGAAGTGGTCGACGAGCTCGAGCGGTTCGGCTACGTCGAACGGACCGCGGACCCGGGCGATCGCCGGGCCAAGCTCATCCGGCTGACCGAGCGGGGCCAGGCGGGCCAGCTCGCCGCCGCCCGGATCCTCGGGGACATGGAGCGGATGTGGGCTCGGCACTTCGGCCGGGACGGGATCGACATGCTGCGGCGGATGCTGGAGGAGATCATCGCGCGCCGGGACGAGTAGCGGCCGTCGCCAGCCCGTTCACAACCGACGCGATGGAGCCCAAGCCCGCGCCAAGCCGATCGCAAGCGCGATGGGCAAGGGTATGGAGGTGTCGAACTCCGAGCCGACTCCTCAGAAGGTGGACTCCACGGATATGCCAACGCTATGCAAACCGTCGGTGGATGTGCCGGAATACGTCATCACCATGGAAGAAACCCTGAAGTTCGCCGAAGAGACCCACCACGGGAAGCCACAGCTGCCACTGGCGCTTCGGTTGATCAGGAACACGGGTGTGCAAAAACGGCACGTCGTGCAGCCGATCGAGAAGACGCTCCGCCATCCCGGCCTCGAGGAGCGCAACCGGATATTCGAGGTCGAATCCAAGAAGAGGTGCCCGAGGGTCATCGAAGAGGCCCTGGCAAACGCCCGGCTGACCGCCCGGGACATCGACGCGATCATCTTCGTGTCCTGCACCGGGTTCCTGATGCCGTCGATGACGGCATGGCTGATCAACAACATGGGGTTCCGCACCGACACCCGGCAGATACCCATCGCCCAGCTGGGCTGTGCCGCCGGCGGCGCCGCGATCAACCGGGCCCACGACTTCTGCACCGCCTACCCGCAGAGCAACGTTCTGATCGTCTCCTGCGAACTGTGCTCGCTGTGTTACCAGCCCGACGACGACGGTATCGGCTCGCTGTTGTCCGACGGGCTGTTCGGCGACGCGGTGGCGGCCGCCGTGGTGCGCGGGAGCGGCGGCACCGGGGTGTCGCTGGAACGCAATGCCTCGTACATCATCCCGGACACCGAGAACTGGATCTCCTACGCCGTGCGGTCCACCGGCTTCCACTTCCAGCTGGACCGCCGGGTGCCCGGGACGATGAAGCCGCTCGCTCCGGTGCTGCGTGAACTCGCGATGAGCCATGGCTGGGACATCAGCGGCCTGGATTTCTACATCATCCACGCCGGCGGCCCGCGCATCCTCGCCGATCTGAGCACGTTCCTGGGTGTCGATCTCCACATGTTCCGGCACAGCTGGGCGACGCTCACGGAATACGGGAACATCGCCAGCGCGGTCGTACTCGACGCGCTGCGCAGGCTGTTCGAGGAAGACACGATGACCCCGAACGCCACCGGTGTGATCGCAGGTTTCGGCCCCGGCATCACCGCCGAAATGGCCGTCGGCAGCTGGCGCGTGGAGGCGCCGGCGATCACCGCGGACCTTCGCCGGCAGGCCGTGCCGGCATCCCTGTGAGGAGAAGGACAAGATGACGGGCAACCTGCCTTCCCCCGGCCGCATCCTGGAGATCGCCAGCGGCTACTGGGCCACCGGCCTCCTCGGTGTGGCGACGGAGCACTCGCTGTTCACACTGATCCACGGCGGGCTGGACACCGCCGGCCGACTGGCCGCGAAAACCGGCATGGCCGAGCGCGGTGTGCAGACCCTCCTCGACGGGCTCGTCGGCCTGGGGCTGCTCCAGACGCACGACGGCACCTACCGCAACACCCCGGAAGCCGAGCTGTACCTGGTCGAGGGGCAGCCCACCGACATCAGCGGCTTCGCGCAGCTCAAGCTGGCCGAGATGGACAAACTGGCGGGCCGGCTCGAGGTGTTCCGCGCCGGGGGCCCGCTGGCGGACCCGATGGTGGAGGTGGCCGACAACCCCCACTGGGAGAAGGTCGTCACCGCCATCGCGGGCCTGTCGGTCACCGCCGCACAAACCGCCGCCGACGTGCTGGGCCTGGCCGAGCGCGAAGACCTCTCGATCCTCGACGTGGGCGGCGGGTCGGGCATCTTCTCGTCCGTCTGGCTCCGGCTCAACCCCGCCGCCCGCGCGACGCAGCTCGACTGGGGACCCATCAACGCCATCGCCCGCCGGCTGCTCGCGCAGCACTCCCTGACCGACCGGTTCACGTGCCTGGACGGCGACTTCCACACCGCCCAACTCGACACCGCCGCCTACGACGTGGCCGTGTACTCACACGTCGCCCACCAGGAAGGACCCGAGGACAACGTGGCGGTCTTCGCCAAGCTCCGCGACGCCCTCAAACCCGGTGGCGCCCTCGTCGTCTGCGACTACGTCGTCGAGGACGACCGCAGCGGCCCCTCCTTCCCGCTCCTCTTCGCCTCGGAAATGCTGCTCAAGAGCAACAAAGGCGGAACATGGCGCCGCGCCGACTACGCCGCCTGGCTGGCCGAAGCCGGCTTCGAGAAGGTGTCCTTCCACCCCACCGCCTCCCCCGCCACACTCGTCATCGCCCGCTAGCCGGCCACCACGGCACCACAGCCCGGCCGCTGCCAGACCCGCCGCCACCGCCGCAGGCGCCGCCGTCCCCGATCACCGCGAACCCGGTCACAACACCGCGGTTTCCCGCGCCTCGCGGCGTCGGTCGCCGGCGCTTCCTGAAGGCGGTCCTTCGCCGCCGGCATCGTCGCCGGCACCCGCGCCGTCACGCACTCCACGTGATGCGTCCGGGCACACATGCCGGCAGGGACCGAGGCTCCGGGCGCCCGGCCGGAGCGTGAGGATCGTCCGGCAGAGCTCGCGGGCGACGTGGCGTTCGAGCCTGTGCACGACCGCCTCGGCACGGATACGCCGGGACACCCGCACCCGCGCCTGCATCGAACGGCGCGTCAGCGAAGGCACGACACGACGCGAAGCCATCGAGCATCTTCCACCCTCAACTCGTGGCGGTGTGATGGAGAGTCAGGACGGCCTGAACGCGGTGATGCGAGTGGTGCCGCAGCACAGCTTGCACAGCAGACGCCACCGCTCGAGCGTGGCCATCGCCCGTCGAACGACGCACCGGATCCTGGCCTGCGTCGTGCTGCGGCGCCGCCACCGCCGAAGGGTGGACAAGCACCCACAGCTCCCGCGCAAAGGCGCGGACCTCGGCCGTGACCCCCTCCACCAGGAGCTTCACCGCTCCCCGGCACCGGCCTCAACCCCCGGCCGGCTGGAAAGTCCTCCCTCTCCAACGGGGCTTGCGACGCCGCTCTTCACGTCCCGGACACTGCACGGCAAGGGTCTCCGTATACGGTGCCCGGCGCAATCACCGGCGGCCGGAAACAGCCGGCCGAACCTCCGGCGAACGGGAAACGCATCAGCCGCAATCCGCCGCCGGGAGCGGCCACGAGCCTTCTCAGCCAGGGGATTTCGTCACGGGTGAGCACCGTCATCGCATTACCTCCCCAAAAGGCGGCCGTGGCCACCGGGGCCATGAGACGTGTCCCGCACAGGTGCGCACACCACATGGCCCGTACGAGAACGCGTGGCTCGATCTCGACCCACCCACTGGCTCTATTCGGCCTTTACCAATCCGGAGGACACTTGAAGACCACTCAACTGTCTTTCCAAAATGCCAGGTTCGGGTTGCAGGCCGCCGGGCATCCGGGTTGGATCAACGGTATGCCCTTGCGCCGATCTCTTCTGTCCTTGCGCATCATCGCCGCATTCCAGTCGATTCTGATGCTCGTCCAGGTCGCCTTGGCCGGAGGCTTTCTCGGCGGCCATTTCGACATGCTGGCGATCCACGGAACGCTCGGCCGTGTCATCGCCGTGGTCGCCCTCCTGATGGCCGTCGCCGCCTTCTTCGTACGCCGCTTCGGAGGGCCCAGATCGCTTCTCCCCGCATCGGTCGTCCTGCTCCTGGCGCTCGTGGTCCAGATAGGTCTCGGCCTCGGCCGCAGCGTCGCCTCCCACGTCCTGCTCGGCGTCGTCCTCGTCTCCGCCGTCGCGGTGCTGTCCCAGCGCGTGATGACCACCCCGCTGCCCGTCAAGAGCCCGGCCGTCCCCGCCCCGGACGAGACCGTACAGCCGGAGCCGGCCAAGTGAGGCGGCGCACGCTCCTGGGCGCCGGCGGGGCGGTGCTCGGCGCCGGCGCCCTGACCGCGGCCGGCTGGCCGGTGCTGAGCCGCTACGTGCGCGAGGGCCGCCCCGGCAAGATGCTCACCAGCCAGGCCGAACTGCCGGCCGCCTTCCGCACGCCCCTGCCGATCCCCCGGGTGCTGGAACCGGTGTCGACGAGCGGCACCACGGACAGTTACGAAATCACCCAGCAGCACGCAGAGTTGGAGATCCTGCCCGGACTGCGCACCACGGCATGGACGTACGGCGGCACCTTCCCGGGGCCGACGATCGTCTCGCGCTCGGGACGCCGCACCGTGGTGCGCCACCGCAACGAACTCGACCGCCCCGCCGTGGTCCACCTGCACGGCGGCCACACCCCGGCGGCCAGCGACGGCTACCCGACCTCCCTGATCCTGCCCGCCGACGGCTCCTACGACGCACACCGCGTCCACCAGGACATGAGCGGCGGACCGCACGGCCCGGCCATGGGCCACGGCGCGATGGACCTCACCGGGGGAACGCGCACCTACACGTACCCCTTCGATCAGCGCGCCGCGACACTCTGGTACCACGACCACCGCATGAGCTACACGGGCGCGGCCGTCTGGATGGGTCTCGCCGGATTCCACCTCGTGCACGACGACGAGGAGGAGCGGCTGCCGCTGCCCCGCGGCGACCGGGACATCCCGCTCATGATCACGGACCGCTCGTTCGCCACGGACGGTTCGTTCCAATACCCCTGGCTGGACTCCGAGTTGCACACCCCGGGCGTCACGGACGCCTATATGAATGGCGTGCTCGGTGACGTCATCCTGGTCAACGGCGCCCCCTGGCCGGTGCACGAGACAAAGCGGCTGCGCTACCGGCTGCGCTTCCTCAATGCCTCCAACGCCCGCCTGTACAAACTGGAGTTGGACCCGCAGCCCGAGGGCGGCGGTGGCTTCGTCCAGATCGGCAGCGACGGCGGACTGCTGGACGCGCCCCGCCACCACGACGCGCTGGAGATCGCCCCGGCCGAACGCTTCGACGTCGTGGTCGACTTCTCCCGCTACCGGCCGGGCACCGAGGTACGCCTGCTCAACCGCTTCGGAGACGGCTCGACGGCCCAGGTCATGCGCTTCAACATCGGCTCCGGCTCCCCCCGCGACGACACCAGGGTGCCGCAGAAGCTGAGCGATGTGCCCCGGCTCGACCCGGGCCGAGCCGCAGTCACCCGCGACTTCCACTTCCGCGGCTCCAGCGCGGGCTGGACGATCAACGGCAAGGAGTACGAGCCGGGACGCGCACTGGCCCGCCCCAAACTCGGCCAGGTGGAGATCTGGCGGTTCACCACGAACTTCCACCACCCCGTCCATCTGCACCTGGACCACTTCCAGGTGCTTTCGCGCAACAACCGCGCCATCGGGACGTTCGACCACGGCTGGAAGGACACCGTGGACCTGCGCCCGGCCGAGGCCGTCGAGGTGGTCACCCGGTTCACGCACTACCCCGGCACCTTCATGATCCACTGCCACAACCTGGAACACGAGGACATGGCCATGATGGGCGACTTCATCACCGAGTAGTAACACCCCCGCCACCGGCAGGCGCCCCCGGACATGTCCAACATGTCCGGGGCCACAGGAACACACTCCCGACGCGGCGGCCGCCCTTCCCGCGCGGCACGGGCCGGCTGCCGCAGCTCGGAGCACGCCGCCGGCACCGAGGGGACGGTCTCCCAGTAGGGGTGCCACCACAGCCGTCCTGGCAGGAGCAGCGGGCAGCGGCGCGGGGCGGTGGTGTCGCGGGGGGGGGGCGGCGAGCGCGTCGTAGACAGTGTTCAGGCGTGCTGCGTCTGCACCAGGTCGTCGGGGGTCGCCCGGTTCTTGGGTTCAGCGGCCTGGGGGCGGGGGCGATCCACTGAGGTGGTGCCGGTGGTGACCAATGGGATGGGGTGTGAGGTGCGGCCGGTGAGAAGGAGTGCGTTCGATGACCAGGAGGGCGGCGTCGTCGGCGAGGTGGCCGCCGGCGTGGGCGAGCAGATCGCGGTGGATGTGGTGCAGCAGAGCATCGGGGTTGGTGGTGGGGAAGGAGGCGACTCGTTCGGCGAGCGGGTAGAACGCTCGGGACGGTGAGCGGGCTTCGATGACACCGTCGGTGTAGAGGACGAGCATGTCACCGCCTTCGAAGGTGAAGGGGTCGATGCGGCCGTCCTCGATCGGTCGTTCGCACACGCCCAGCGGAGGCAGGGGCTGTCGGGCGTGCAGGACCGTGACCCGCTGATCGTGCACCAGCAGAGGCGGGGGATGTCCGCAGTTGATCATCTCGGCGGCCGGCAGGCCGTCGTCGGGGATCTCCAGGACGAGGCACGTGATGAAGTGCTCGCCGGGGTCGTGCTCGGTGTCCGTCACGTCCTCCAGGTTCCGGCAGACGCTGTCTTCGAGTGCTGTTACCAGCCCGGGGAGGGTGGCATGCCGGTGAGCGCCCTCACGGAATGCCCCCAGCACCAGCGAGGCCTCACCGATGGCGGCCAGCCCATGGCCCCGGACATCGCCGATGACCACCCTGGTCGCGGCATGCGCGGCGCGGGCGACCGCAAACAGATCACCCCCGATCTCGGTCTCGTCCTCCGCGGACATGTAGAGCCATGCCACCTGCAACGGCCCGATCCGGCGTGGTGGAGGCCGAAGCAGAACCCGCTGAGCCGTCTCCGCCACGGAGCGTGCCCGGCTCAGCGCCCGGTCGCGCCGCTCCCGCACACACCGCATGAAAAACACCAAGGCGGAGAGCGCGGTCAGCGCGATGATCTGCGCCACGTGGTTGGGCGTGGTCAGTCCGCCGAGGAAGACAGCGATCAGCACCTGGACCGCCACTGCCAGGACCCCGGCGAGAGCGGTGAGCCGTGGCCCGGCGAGGGAAGCGGTCAGAGCGGGCGCGACGACCAGCAGGGGGCCCAGATCGACATCGCGCCCCCCTTATGCTCCATCGATAGCGCACCCCCGGCCAGCCGACGAGCACGGGTCGGGTCTTCTCTCAGCCTTCCTGCGGCGGCCTCAATCTGTCCGTCCGCTCTAGCCCTGCCATGACTTCCGATTTCGGAAGTACGGCTCCAGCACGCGCCAGTCGAAGAGACGGGTACGTCCAGCCTTCAAGGCCTGGTCCAAGGGGAGGGGCCGGTCCGAGTCGATCTCGGCGACATGCAGGAGCTCGGCGGGCAGATAGGCCAGGAAGGGGGTGGCAACGCTCAGCACGCTGTGGAGCAGCGGTTCGGGAAGCCGGCGCCTGATCGGGACCAGGAGCGGGGCGACCGCGCCGCCCACCAGAATTCCACCAGGGTAGGACTGGGCGAAGGTAATCGCCGTGCCTGTCCAGGAGAAAGGCCGCTCGTCGGTGGCGACATCTACGGCCGCCGCCAGCAGGACTGTACGGCGAACACCCGCTGGCTCAGCCCCCCGCCCGGGGGCAGTAGCTAGCAGAACGCACCGGAGATGGGCGATAAGAACCGTTGATTAATCCTCGATGAACGTGACCATCTCCTCGAGTGGCGCCCGGCTCGTACGGGCGTAATCCACCGTGACGTCCTCGAACCCGATCGACATGCCGCAGAAGAGGATGAGCTCGTCCGGGGGTGAGAGGACCTCCGCGACGGTCTTGCGATACACCGACCACGCCATCTGCGGGCAACTGTGCAGCCCTTCGGCGCGCAGCAGCAGCATGACGGTCTGCAGATACATGCCGACGTCGGACCATTGGGGCCGCCCCAGGTCGCGGTCGATGTAGCAGAACAGGGCGGCGGGCGCGCCGAAACAGTCCCAGTTCGCGGAAGCGGCCCGCTGGCGCGCCTCCCAGTCCTCGCGCCCAATACCGAGTGCGCTGTAGCGCTCATGACCGAAGGCGGATCGGCGCTCGCGGTACGGGGACTTAAGTGCGGGCGGGTACATCTCATACTCCCGCTCGTCCCAGGGGTCGCATGAGGCCACGCGTTCGCCGGCACGCCTCTTGAGCTCGGCCAGCGGCCGGCCGGTCAGCACGTAGGTGCGCCACGGCTGGAGATTTGACCCGGACGGCGCCCAAGCCGCGGCGGACAGCACACGTTCCAGCACCTCCCTCGGCACATGTCGGTCGGTGAACCCGCGCACCGCCCGTCGGCTCGCGACCGCCTCATAGACGTCCAAGGTCATCCACCTGCCTCACCTGCTCCACGTGTCCGCTTATGGACAATCGGGAACCTTAAAATGCGACAAAGTAGCACTCTCAGTACGCGAAGCTGTTCTCCCAGTGCGAAGCTGTGCGCAGCGGGCACGGAACCCGTCTGTCCCCGCAACCCACGACTCGACCTGCTCAACCGTCAGCGATTCATCGCACCGTCACAACCAACGGGCGAGTCCGGTGCCCAGCGCGGTTGATGCCCTGGCTGCGTGAGGCCGCACAGACCACGCCTGGCCCCTGTAGGGAGTACGTGGCATCACCCACGACAGGCTAAGGGCTGGGTTCTGTGCGCTCTGCGTGCTGGAGGGGGCGCGAGCGAGTCAGGAGAGCCAGTCGGCGTAGCGGGTGGGGGCGAGGTGAGCGTCCTTGTCGGTGAGGACGTCCCCTTTGACGGCGGCGAACATACCGGCGGTGGGGTCGGTGACGACGGTGCGGTTGTCGCCCTTGTGGGAGAGGGTGATCCGGCCCAGCTCGTCCAGGGTGAAGATCTCGGGGCCTGCGATGTTGCGCCTGCCGTTCAGCGGAGCGCCCGCGGCGACCTCCGTCACCGCGCTGGCCAGCGCGGTGACGACGGATAGCGGCATCGAAGGATCGTCGCAGATGCTGCGCCGGCCAGTCCTACGATCTGGGAACTTCCAGGTCAGGCCCCAGAATCGTGTTTCCGAGCGGGACAGGCGTACGTCAACGGGTTCACGCAATGTGGATGAGCACCTGGCCGTGGACTCTCAGCCCGCACCGCCTTGCCCAGGCCTAGGTGGCTCGGCCCGTGGTCGGCCCCGCAGAACACGCACTTACAGTCTGCGGATCGATGCGGGGTGAGGGACGGTTCGGGCCGTATAGAAGGATGGCTGGAGTCGGCCGGTCAGCGCCAGGAAGGCGACGAACGCGCCTGTGACGAACCATCCTGGCCATCCGGCCATGCTCATGTGCAGGGGATCCAGTGCTGCCTTGGAATCGGCGAACTCCGTGACCATGGCGACACTCACCGAACTCACGAACGCATGGCCGATGACGGCGGGTACGACCGAGCCGGAACGCAGACGCAGCCATGTGAAGACTGGCAGGATGAGGAGGCAACTCACCAGCATGGCGGGCACCGACACATACCAGGGCCGACCTGGGTATTGGCCGCCCATCAGCAACGTGGGCAGGTGCCACAGGGCGAAGGCCGCGCCGGTAATTGCGTACGCCCGTATCAGGCTCCGGCGGTCACCGTCCTGTGCGAGGCGCGGAAAAAGGTAGCCCTGCCAGCCCAGTTCCTCGCCGAAGAACAGCGGAAGCGACACCAGCATGTTCAGCACCGCTGCGGCCGCCCACGAGCCGAGCCCGTTCCAGTGCACTCCATCGAACGGGTAGCGGCCGGCGAAGGTGCCGATGACAAGAGCAGCCGTGGTGAGGCCAGCGGGGACGACGAAAGCCATCAGGCACGCCCGTGCAGCACGCCCCCAGGGCTTCGTCCAGCGCAGGGCGAGCGTGTCTCGCACCCGGCCGCTGCGCTCGACCCAGCGGACGACGAGGATTGCGGCGAGGGCAGGCGCCAACATCGCGGCCGCGATGCACACCTGCTCCAGTGCACCAGTCTCCTCGCGTGCGTCACCGCGCTGGTAACCACTGGCCAGGAGTGGTGACATGGCCGCCCACATGCCGATGTAAGCGACACCGAGGAAGATGAACAGACCACGTCGCCGGTTGACGAGCGGTAAGTGCCTGGTTGAAAGCGTCATGACGTGAAACCTACGGATCGGCGCAGCAGCGAGGAATCCAGCTGGAGCGCATATCGACAGTGGAGCTGACTCCCCTTCCTGCAGGGAGACCTCTCCACCCATCGAAGACAGTCAGCGGTTGACTTCGAGATTCGTCAGGACCAGCAGAGCGCGCAGGAGGTGGGTGGCACGAACGGGGTCGGTGCGGAGTTTAGTGAGGGCCCGCCAGTTCTTGAGGTGGGCGAAGCCGTGTCCGGCTGGCACGCATCCGGTGGCAAGAACGCGGTTGGCGTCCTTCTGGCCGGACGTGAGCTTGTGGGCGCGGGTCGCGGTGAAGCCGGTAACGATCACGGGGTCACGTACGTCGTTGTCCAGGCCGCGGAAGCCGAGGGCCCCGAGGCCGGCGGCGCGCAGGTGGGCCAGGACGTGGTCGTGGCGGGCGGCGGTGATGTCGTGCGTGCGCCACGAACTCGCGGCTGTTGAAGACGGCGAAGTTGTTGAAATCTGCGACATGAAGCCGCGAGGCATCCTGTGGGTCACGAGAGATGATCACTCCTGGACGGCTGCCCAGAGGCACGGTCAGGCGCCGGAAATTATGGAATCCCGTCTGGATGCCGTGATCGAAGAAGGCGGCAGGTGTGCCTGGCGGCGGCGTTCCCACGACACCCGATAAGCAAGCCGGCTGCCCTGGTCATGGCCAAGGGTGATCCGCGGCAGGCGGCAGCGATCGGGCATGACGCCCTGGACGAGGTCGGCCGGCTCACCTCCCGTCGAGCAGCTGACGACCTGCGGCAGCTCGGGCACTTCGCAGCCAAAGCGCCGTCTTCCACGCTTCCGAGCGTGGCCGGCTCCCGGCGCCGCCCGCCGTCGGTTCATTGTTCGCCATGGGTGAGGCCTCCTCCAGTAGGCGGGCTGGGTCAGGAGAGCCAGTCCGTGTAGTGCGTCGGGGCGATACAGGCGTCGCCCATGGTGGTGAGAACGTCGCCGCTGACAGCGGCGAACATGCCGGCGGTGACGACGCTGCGACCGTCGGGACGGGCGTTAAGGGTGATCCGTCCGAGGTCGTCGAGGAGGAAGACGTCGGGCCCGCCGACGTTGAGAGTGCCGTTCAGGGGGTACCCGCGGCGACTTCGGCGTCGGGGACGTCCTGGGCGGCGATCGGCTGGATCGGGGTGGCGGGCAGACGGACGACGTCACCCTCAGTGGTCCACGAACAGGACCGCGGCGACGAACTCCAGCGGCACGGCCTCGTGCCCTGCCGCGTTCAGCTTCTTCACCACCTGCGATCCGATCAGGCCCGTACCGCCGACCACTGCGAACTGGGTCATGCCCCCAGCCTGCGACGGCTTGGTGTGCGGCGCACGCGGGCCGTGCCCGGCAAGTCGGCGCCCCCGTGATGTACCTGTGCTGCTGAGCTCTGAGGCGGCACACCAGGTGGTGCTCTGGCTCGGCAGCGCTCTGCCACCGTCAGGTCACCCAGGCCGCACGGGCCGTAGCAGCCGAAGCGGTCCGGCTCGATCGAACATACGATGGTCTGGAGCGTGCTCGGGCAGCTCGTCGTGCCGGCCGTCGGAAGCGCGTAGGGCGGAGGAGTATGGCACAGGCCACCGACGCAACGCGGACCGTCATCCTGACAGTGGACGACGACCCGGGAGTCTCCCGCGCCATCGCCCGCGACCTGCGGCGCCACTACGGCGGCGGCTACCGGATCGTACGCGCCGAGTCCGGCGAATCCGCGCTGGAGGCGCTGCGCGAGCTGAAGCTGCGCGGCGACCTGGTGGCCGTGATCCTCGCCGACTACCGGATGCCGCAGATGAACGGTATCGAGTTCCTCGAACAGGCCCTCGGCGTGTACCCGGGGGCGCGGCGCGTGCTGCTGACCGCCTACGCCGACACCGACGCTGCCATCGACGCGATCAACGTCGTCGACCTCGACCACTATCTCCTCAAGCCTTGGGACCCGCCCGAGGAGAAGCTCTACCCGGTCCTGGACGATCTCCTCACGGCCTGGCGGTCCAGCGACTACCGGCCGGTCCCCACCACGAAGGTGGTCGGGCACCGCTGGTCCGCCCCCTCCTCGCGGGCGCGCGAATTCCTCGCCCGCAACCAGGTGCCGTACCGCTGGTACTCCTCCGACGAACCGGAGGGACAGAGGCTTCTGGCGGCGGCCGGGGCCGACGGCCGACGGCTCCCCCTGGTGATCACGCCGGACGGTACCGCGCTGATCGAGCCGGAGTCGACCGAACTGGCCGCCCACGTGGGGCTCGCGACCACGCCGACCGCCGCCTTCTACGACCTCGTCATCATCGGCGGCGGCCCGGCCGGACTCGGCTCGGCGGTGTACGGGGCCTCCGAGGGGCTGCGGACCGTACTGGTCGAGCGGTCGGCGACCGGCGGACAGGCCGGCCAGAGTTCCCGCATCGAGAACTACCTCGGCTTCCCGGACGGCGTGTCCGGTGCGCAGCTGACCGATCGTGCCCGCCGCCAGGCGAGCCGCTTCGGTGCCGAGATCCTCACCGCTCGCGAGGTCACGGGGCTGGAGGTGAACGGTCCGGCGCGCGTCGTGCGCTTCTCCGACGGCTCAGCGGTCGCCGCGCACAGCGTCATCCTGGCGACCGGCGTGTCGTACCGGCAGCTGGGGGCGCCGGGATGCGACGAGCTGACCGGCTGCGGGGTGTACTACGGCTCGTCCCTCACCGAGGCGTCGTCCTGTGAGGGCCAGGACGTGTACGTCGTCGGCGGCGCGAATTCCGCCGGGCAGGCGGCGGTGTTCCTGGCTCGGGGCGCGAAGTCGGTGACCATGCTGGTGCGCGGGGAGTCCCTGACAGCGTCGATGTCGTACTACCTGATCCAGCAGATCGACGAGGCCCCGAACATCACCGTGCGGCCCCGGACCGTCGTCGAGGAGGCGCACGGCGAGAAGCACCTGGAACGGCTGATTTTGCGGGATACCGTGACCGGCGCCACCGAAGTCGTCGATGCCCAGTGGATGTTCGTCTTCATCGGTGCCGCCCCGCTGACCGACTGGCTCGATGGCACTGTGCTGCGCGACGAGAACGGCTTCATCCTCGCCGGACCGGATTTGACGCCGGACGGGCGCCCCCCTGCCGAATGGGCACTGGACCGGCCGCCCTACTACCTGGAGACCAGCGTCCCGGGTGTGTTCGTGGCGGGCGACGCGCGCGCCCGGTCCGCGAAGCGCGTCGCGTCCGCCGTAGGAGAGGGAGCCATGGCCGTGATACTCGTCCACCGCTTCCTGGAGCAGTCATGAGCGCACAGGTCATGGCCTGCGACCCGCACGAGATCGGCTCGCTGTTCCTTTTCGAGAAGCTCTCCCCGGAGCAGCTCGGACGGCTGTGCTCCGAGGGACGGATGGAACGGTTCGAACCCGGCCCGGTGTACACCGAGGGCGACCCGGCGACCTGCTTCTACGTGATGGTCGAGGGAACCGTCGTACTGTCCCGCCGGGTCGGCGGCGACGATGTGGAGGTCAGCCGGACCTCGCAGCGCGGCGTGTACGCGGGGGCCATGCAGGCGTATCTGGGCGACCAGGTCCCGCAGACGTACATCAACTCCATGCGGGTGACCGAACCCACCCGGTTCTTCGTACTGCCCGCACAGTCGTTCGCGGACGTCATGCGGGAGTGGTTCCCGATGCCGACGCACCTGCTGGAGGGGCTCTTCTTCGGCTCCAAGAACACCCAGCGGGCCATTGGCCAGCGGGAACACCTGCTGGCGCTCGGATCGTTGTCCGCCGGACTCACCCACGAGCTCAACAATCCGGCCGCGGCCGCCGTCCGCGCCACCGCGGCGCTGCGTGAGCGGGTCGGCAGGATGCGGAACAAACTGGCGGTCATCGCCCAGGGCCGCTACTCCCGAGTGGCACTCGCCGAGCTCATCGAGATCCAGGAACGCACCGCCGAACGCGTCGCCAAGGCACCAACGCTGACCCCTCTGGAGGCGTCCGACCGAGAGGACGAGCTCGCCGACTGGCTGGAGGATCACGGCATCCCGGAGGGCTGGCGGATCGCGCCGGCCTTCGTCCAGGCCGGGCTGGACACTGACTGGCTGGACCAGGTCGCGGCGACCGTGGGCGAAGGCATCCTGCCGGGGGCGATCGGCTGGCTCAACTACACGGTCGAGACCGAGCTGCTGATGGACGAGATCGACGACTCCACCACCCGCATCTCCCGCCTGGTGGACGCGGCCAAGCAGTACGCGCAGCTCGACCGCGCCCCTCACCGGGACGTCGACGTCCACGAACTCCTCGACAGCACGCTGCTGATGCTGTCCGGCAAGATCGGCCCTCGGGTGAGGGTGGTCAAGGACTACGACCGTTCCCTCCCCGAAATACCCGCCTACCCGGCGGAACTCAACCAAGTGTGGACCAACCTCATCGACAACGCGGTGGCCGCCATCGGCAGCACGGGCCACGACGGCACCCTGACGGTCCGCACGGCCAGGGAGGGCGACCGACTGCTCGTGGAGTTCCGTGACACCGGCCCCGGTGTCCCCGAGGACATCCGCAGCCGCATCTTCGACCCCTTCTTCACCACCAAGTCCGTCGGGGAGGGCACCGGCCTCGGCCTCGACATCTGCTGGCGGATCGTCGTCAACAAACACCACGGCAGCCTCCAGGTCGAGTCCATACCGGGCGACACACGATTCCAGGTGCTGCTGCCGCTGACCGCCCCCGAGACCGAAACCACAACCACCGAGGAGTCCGTATGACCGACATCGACGGCATCGCGGCGAGCGTCCCGCCCAGCACTACCGGCTGCGCGGACTGCGACGCAGTGGGGGGCTGGTGGTTCCACCTCCGGCGCTGCGCGCAGTGCGGCCACATCGGCTGCTGCGACTCGTCACCGGCCCAGCACGCCACCGCCCACTGGAAGTCCTCTGGGCATCCCGTGGTACAGAGCTTCGAGCCGGGTGAGGAGTGGTACTGGAACTACGCCACGGACGTCCTGTACGAGTCCGGACCCGAACTGGCCCCGCCGACCAGCCACCCGGCCGCCCAGCCGACCCCGGGACCGGCCGACCGTGTCCCGCAGAACTGGCCGGACCTTCTCCATCCCTGAGAACCAGCGGCGGGATGACCAAGATAGGCATATATACGCACATCTGCGGCTTGAACAAGGGTGCAGACCCTATCGGTCACCCAACAGCCCGCCCGCAGCGCAACACTCTCCAGCTAGAGCGTGTGAGGTCGCGGCGGCCAGGAGTGGCGGCGGGTGCGGTAGGCGGCGGTGAAGCTCCGGGCTGCTGCTGGGTCGGCACTGGGGGTGTGGGCGGCCGCCATACCGGGTGGGGGCGGCGGCCGCGGGTGGGATCGGCTCCTGGTTCGAGTCAGTCAGCCCGGAGCAGGGTGTGCAGCTCGGTGGTGTCGATGATGTGGGCCCGTGAGGGAAAGACATGGTGGAGCAGGACGTTGTGGACTTCGGTGTCTGGGTCGGCGACGCCGTCGGACAGGACGTAGAGCTGGTAGTCGCGGTCGGCCGCGTCGATGACGGTGGACAGGACGGCGCCGCTGGTGCTGATGCCGGAGACGACCAGAGTGGTGATGCCGCGCTCGCGTAGCTGCTGGTCGAGGTCGGTGGTGGACATGCCGCCGTAGCGGATTTTGCGCACGACGATGTCGCCGTCCTGAGGAGCCAGGCGCTCATGGATGGCAGCGGCGGGGTCCTCGTGGTGCATGACGCGGTGTTGGGCCAGCGGGGCGAAGGGCTTGTTGGAGGCCGGGATCGCGTCCCAGTCGGCATCGGTGAAGCCGACGCGTACGTAGGCGATGGTGCCGCCATTTGCGCGAACGTCGGCGATGGCCCCTTCCACACGACCGAGCAGGGCGTTGCGGTCCTCGCCTTCGGGCACAAAGGCCAGGATCGCGGGCTGGTAGTCCATGACGAGAAGCGCGGTGTGGGTGGGGTCAAGCGCGGGGGCAGTGTTCACGCGAGTGTTCTCCTTAACCGGTGGTGTGCCAGGTCGACGCGGACGCGCACCGGCGGACCGGCTGCGGCCTGCGGGTGGCAAGTTGTGGTGCCTCATGAGTGGCTGCGGGACAGTTCCGGCTCGTGCTGCGCCGTCTGGTCCTGTCGGGGAAGCAGGAGTGGTGTGGTCAGGATGAGCAGTCCTGCGGCCGTGAGAGCGGTGCGTGGGCTGGTGACGTCGGCGAGCAGCCCGGCGAGTGCGGTGAGGACGGCGATGGAGGCCTGCTGGCCGATCGACCAGGCCGACAGGGTGCGTGCGACGAGATGTTTGGGGGTGTGTTCGAGCCGGTAGGTGGCGAGCACCGGGCTGTACAGGCTCATGTTGATGATGATTGCCAGCTCGACGGCCATCACGGTGACGAGGCCGACGACGCCGGGACGGACGAAGGCCAGGCCGATCAGCCAGATGGCGCGCAGGGTGCCGACGGTCCGGAAGACCCAGTGCTGGCCGTAGCGGGCCACGACACGGCGGGCCAGCCGGGAGCCGATGAGTCCGCCGAGACAGGGGGCGGCAAAGGCGAGGGCGTACTGCCAGGGTGGGAATCCGAGCTGGCGGAGGAGGAGCACGGCCAGCAGCGGTTCGGTGGCCATGATCAGGCCGGCGACGAGTATTTGGTTGAGGTAGAGCGGCCGCAGACCGGGGTGGCCCATGATGTGTCGCCAGCCGTCGAGCAGTGCGCCCGCCCGGAGCGGGCTCTTATCGGTCGTTCGCGGCGCTTCTTCGTGGCCGCGAATCGCGGTGATGCCCAGCGCGGAGAGCAGGTAGCTGAGCGCGTCGGCCACCACGGTGATGACCGGCCCGAACAGGCCGATCGCCGCCCCGCCGAGCGGTGGCCCGACCGCGATGGAGCTCCAGTTCGTTGACTCGAACCGCGCGTTGGCGACGAGCAGGTCGTCCGGCCGCACGAGGGCCTTGAGGTAGGCGCCGCTGGCCGCGTTGAAGGTGATCTTGGCTGCGGCGACGACGGCCGAGACCACGAGCAGCTGGACGAAACTGAGCCAACCGAAAGCGTAGGCGACCGGGACCGTCGTCATGGCCGCAAACCGGGCCAGGTCCATCATGATCATGACCGGGCGCTTGCGCCGGAACTCCACCCATGGCGCGAGCGGCACCGCGATCAGCGCGCCCACCGCAGGCCCCACCGCGGACAGCGCGGACACCTCAGCGGGTCCGGCATGCAACACCAGCACGGCGATCAGCGGCAACGCCCCGAATCCCAGCCCGGACCCATACGCGCTCACCGCATATGACGCCCACAGCCAGCCGAACTGCCGGCCCAACCGTCTCCTGCCCACCATGCTCAGCGCACTCCCCTTGAGATCCCACCCGAACAAACTGACGTTGACCAATGAGAGGTAAGCGGGCAGGACAACGGCAGGTCAAACAACTGACCTGCCAGCAATCCACAACCACCAGTTGTTCACTAAGGTGGGTCGGCGTGGACCTCGAAGCAGTACGTACCTTTGTCGCCGTCGCGGAAGCGGGCCAGTTCCAGAAAGCCGCCACCGACCTGTCGATCACCCCGCAGGCCGTCTCCAAACGCATCGCCGCGCTGGAGCACGACCTCGGCGTGCGGCTGTTCACCCGTGCCCCCCGTGGCGCCGAGCTCACCATCGATGGGCAGGCGTTCCTGCCCCACGCACGCGAGCTGCTGCGCGTCGCCGAGCGTGCGGGCGCGTCCGTGCGCCCCGGCCGCCGTCCGCTGCGCGTCGACGTGATCGCCTCGCGCAGCGCGCAGTCGAGCCTGATGCGCGGCTTCCACCGCGCACACCCCGAGATCGACCTCGACGTGATGATGCTGTTCGACATCGAGACGGCCGTCACCGCCATTCGCTCCGGTGCGATCGACGCGTCCTTCCGCGCCGTCGCCGCGCCCGGCCGGCCCCTTCCCGAGGACATCGAGGCCGTCCGGGTGCTCGACGAGCCGCTCCAGCTCCTCACCGGCCCCGCCCACGCACTGGCGGGCGCCCGGTCGGTGACCGTCGCCCAGCTCACCGGGCACCGGATCTGGATGCCCGGCATCGCCCCCGGTACCGAGTGGGGCGCCTACTACGACGATCTCGTGGCCGAGTTCGGCCTCACGATCGAGGTGACCGGCCCCAACTTCGGTTCCGACGCGCTCCTCGACACCATCTCCGACACCCCGGCCCTGGCCACCTTCATGGGCGAGCACACCCGCCTCATCTGGCCCGCCGACCACGGCCTGCGCCGCATCCCGGTGACCGACCCGACGCCCGTCTACCCGCACTCGCTCCTTTGGCACCGCGACAACCCCCATCCAGCGCTGGCCACCCTCCGCGCCCACCTCGCCGCTACAACGGCCGGCCAAGACGCGGCCGGGACCTGGGCACCGGGCTGGGTGATTCCTCGCTGAACGGCTCCCCGCCCGTGCGGCCAGCCCCGCCCGGCGCAGGCGGTCAACGGCGGGCGTCGCCGGGGGCGAGCAGGCTGGTCAGCTCGGCGATCGCCTCCGGGGAGGGCTTGAAGTAGCGGCGGACGTTCTCCGGCTTCTTGTGCCGGGACTTCGCCATCAGCATCAACAGCGAGGCACCCTGCTCGCCGAGATGGGTCAGGGCCCCCGCCCGCGATTCGCGGACGGCTGGACGGCCAGAAGCGCACAACCGCACGACGGACACGACCAGGGTGTCAGCCGGGTCGATGGCCGTCGCCCGGATTTCCGACGGCTCGCACACTCGAAGAACCCGCGCGGCCCTCGTCATGTCACGGCCCCGCCCCCGATCAATCGCGGGGGAACACGTAGGGGCGCAGATCCTCCGAGCCCGGCTCCTTGGGCAGGCCATCCGCCCACCAGAGGTCGTAGAGCCTCCTAGGCGAGCCGGTGACAACAAGATCGTAGGCGCGGGCGAGTTCCGCCAGCGGCCCGGATGCCTGGCCAGCGAACTGCCCCGCAACGCGTTGGGCTTCATTGCTGATGGCTGCCAGTAGCTTGTCGCGGGCGTCGACGGCGGCAGGAGGCAGTGGCGGTACCGTGATCCGCAGCGGACCACGCTGCCCTCCTTCGTCGGTGGCCGAGGTGGTGGACTCTGCTTCATTGCTGGGCACAAGTGCTCCTGAGCTGGTGGTTGGAATCCCCGAGATCATTCCGGGTTTGGGAGGCAGAACACATCTCTTACGCAGAGCCGAGACACGATTAACTGACTAGGGGTAGCGCCGAGGTAAGGCCAAAAGCCGCCAATACTTGATCTTGGTGTCCGACCAGTGTTAGCCGTCACCCATTCGGCCGAAGGTCGTTGGTGCTGATACTGACTGATCTCTGGGCCTGGGGCGGGACTTGTGACTTCGATCGAGCGGACGACCGCGACGGTGGCAAGCGCCCGAGATGATCGTCACCGACACCGCCTCTTACAGCGACATCGTCTTCGGACTGCTGACCCTGGCCGGGTTCGCGTACGCGCCGCAGCTGGCGGACCTGCCCGACCAGAAGATGTGGCGCATCGACCGCACCACCGACTACGGCGCCTTCCAGGACGCCGCCCGCGGCCGGGTCGACCTCGCCCGTATCGAACGCCATTGGGATGACATCCTTCGCATCATCGGTTCCATCCACACCGGAGCCGTGCGCGCGTACGACGTCATCCGCATGCTCTCTTGCGACGGACGCCCCACCCCGCTCGGCGACGCTCGCTCACCGCGATGTTGTCGGTCCGGCCGGGGCCGCCGTTGGCCGCCGGGAGAGACGTCTCGCGCTCTGCTCACAGGCCGGGTGCCTGGAAGCCGTTCAGGTACCAGAGGGCGGCGGCATACCAGATCAGGGCGATCGCGGTGACGAGGGTGCCTCCAGCCAGAGGGAGTGCCCAGCTGGGCCAGTGGCGGTGGCGGACCACGATGACCTTGGCGACGAAGGCCCCGTAGAGGAAGCAGCCGGTGAGCGAGTGCAGCGCCACGCGAGTGTCGGTCAGCTGGACGCCGTAGGTGGTGATGCAGTGCTGAGCGATGGGGAGGGAGAGGAGAAAGGCGGTCAGACCGATGAGGCGGTGCGTCGTGTTGACCCGGTGCGGTGCGGTTCGCAGCGCGGGCAGGCGGCCGTACATCCAGAGGGCGAGAAGTAGCTGAATCAGCGCCAGGCCCAGCAGTGCGGAGCCGAGTTGGGCCTTGAGCAGTCTGGCGTCGTCGCCGCGCTGCCCGAAGAGGCTGTTCTCGTAGGCGGGGGTGTGTACCCGGCCGTACCAGTAGAGGCCGACCATGACCGCCACGGGCAGGAGCATCCACAGGACGCCTTGAAGCCGTCGGTTGTTGACAGGGTGAGCGAGACCGTCCACGTGATCAGCCGCCCCCGCTCTCGATTTTGCCGCCCTGGAGCTGGACGGCACACCACGTGATGCCGAGCGCGGCGCTGGAAGTGCCGGTGGTGCGGACCGACGGCGCGGAGGCAAAGCGAGGATCGGTGCGGGCGGATGCGACCACCGCCGGTGCGGGCTGTGGGCTCACGCCGATCGTCGTCCTTCTGCCGCCGGAGCAACCGATGTGCACCGTGGCGCGCATGGCGTCAGCGGCGACCGAGCCGGTCGCGAGGCGAGGGTTTCTCAACAGGTTCTCCACGCGTTGCGGGCCGATGTGCGGGCGGAGGTGCGTCGGTGTCTGGTTCACCTGTCCGGTGCCATGGTGCGGAGGTCGGGCCGCACTCGGCTGGTCTCGTCATGGTGCGGCCGGGTGCCACGGTGTCGCCGGACCTCGAACGCCTGCCAGACCACGACAGTCAGCAGGGTGAGCGTCTCGGCGATGAGGCTGAGCAGTGCCTGTGGGGCAGGCTGCAGGCCGCTTTCGGTGAATCCGAACAATCCGATGGTGCGGGATGTGGCGAACCCGGCGAGCGCGCCAATGGCGATCGCGGCGGCGGCGATTCGGAGTAGCAGGGGTGCCGCGAACAGGAGAAGTGCGGCAACCGCGAAGGCGGCGCCGGCCTGAAGCAGGAACAACGGGCCGATGACGTGGATGAAGCGGTACCCGTCGATGTAGAGCTGGGCGTGGATGTATCCGCTTGCCGCGAGCGTGGCAGCGAGCACCAAGCGCAGGGCGAGGGCGGGCAGACTCCAGGTGTTCATGTGAGTTTCTCGTCCTTGACCGCCAGTGCGTGGGTGCCCTGCCGGTGGTTGACGGTGCGGATGCCAAGCGCGTCCTTGAGGCGTCCGGCGGGCAGCACCTGCGGAATGGGGCCGGGGCCGTGGCCGGGTTTGGGAAACGGGTAGCAGGTGGGGGCGGCCGAGTGGAAGGTGATGTTGCCCTCGGTCTTGGTGAACAACTGGTGGACGTGCCCGTTGAGGCACGTGACTGAGGAGAAACGGCGCAGCATCGACAGCACCTGCACGGCATCGTCGGTGCCCCAGCCCCACTTCGGATACATCGCGAACAACGGGATGTGACTGAAGACGACGATTGGGGTGTCCGATGACAGGCCGGCGATGTCCTTGCGGACGAAGTCGATCTGATCGCTGCCCAGGTGGCCGAGTCGCTCAAGGTGCAGAGTGTTGACCAGCGCGATGAAGTGCACACCATGGGTGTCGAAGCTGTACCAGCCGTCGCCGAGGGTGTTTTTGGCGAAGGTTTGTCGGTATGCGCGTCCGTTGTCTCCGATCGAGTCGTGCTCACCCGGCACGGTGAAGATCCGGTCCGTGCGCAGCTGCGACAGCATCTGCTTGACCTGGTCGAATTGGGCGGGGGTGGAAAGGTGTGTCAGGTCGCCGCTGTGCATGACGAAGTCGGGTCGGAACCCGAGGGAGTTGATCTGGGTGAGCGCTGCGCTGAACGTTCCGGCGACATTCATGTTGGGCGGGCCATGGAAGCCGATGTGGCTGTCGGAGACCTGCACGAATCGCAGGTCTGCGCTGCCTGCCGGAGTGGGGTCCGGCGAACCGGCGATATGGCTGATCACCTCTCCCCCGGTGACTGTCAGGATGACGGCGCCACCGAACCAGGCGGAGTGCCGCATGAGCTGGCGGCGGCTCATACCGTGCTCGCCGTCGCCGTTGGAGTCATGTGTGGGTTCGGTCATGGGGTCACCTCCACAGTGGCGGTCATGAACGGGTGGATGGTGCAGAAGTAGGCGTAGGTGCCGGGTTTGGTGAAGGTGTAGCTGTAGGTGGCGTTGGTGGCCAGGCCCTTCGACTTCAGCGGCCCGCCCGTTCCTTGTTTGCTGGTGACGGTGTGAGTGTCGGGGTCGGTGTTGGTCCAGGTCACCTTCGTGCCCGCCTTGACCGTCAGTTTGGCCGGGGAGAACGCAAAGTTCTTGATCGTCACCGCGTTGGCAGCCGCCGGAGCGGACGATTGGCCGGCGGTAGGTGAGGTCGAGGGCGTGCTTGGTGGTGGGGTGACCGTACCGCCCGTTCCGGAGACACCGGGCGTTCCAGGCAGGGTCTGGCCAGTGCCGGGACTCAGTGCGCCCGCTGGTTTGGTCTGTGACGATCCGCCGCACGCACTGAGCAGTCCCAGCGCTCCGGCAACGGCGAAAGCGGCCAGGCACGTGCGTGACCGCCGGACCAGCACAGAGGAGTTCGTATTCGTGGTCATCGTTCCTTCTACGCATTCGCCGCCGCACGGGCGGGTGTGATCCAAGACCGATCCGGGATCTGCCTGTTTCAGGCAGATAGGCGAATGGGTTATGCCCCCGGGGCATTTGAAGAGGCATAACCCGGTGGGTCACTTTAGGTGGGGGTCAGTAGATTTCATTCAGCGAAACGAATCCCACAGCGAAGTCTTCGTTGTTTCACTGCGACGGCGGGTAGCAGTACGCCTGGGGCCAGGCGAGTTTCCGCGGTGTCCGTACTGGACCGCGGGCGAGGGCGGACAAACACGGCACTTCGACCCGACCGAAGACCTGCTGCACCGTCAGCCGACACCCGCACCCGATGGCGTCATGCGCGCCGGAGCCGCGATCGCCTGTTGGTCCGACGCACCCTCGGTCATGTGATCAGGGGAATCAGTGGCTCACATCGGTAGGGGACCGGGCGGTGCCGCCGATCGCACCAGTAGCGCGTAGTTACGCGATCGAACGCGAATCCACGGCGTCGATCGACCGCGACGCCGAGGAAGTCGCGGAGTGCCACCCTCCAGGCTGTTGGGGTGCGCAGGACGCGGTTGCCGAGCGGGGCTACGGGAGACTCCCCGGCCGGTCTCGGCGGCTTGGGGAGGTCGTTCGTGGAGCGACTGGTGGGGGCGGTGCCGTCGAAGCCGCGACCCTAGCCGACGATGCGGACGGCCGTCCGGCACGGGACCTCGTTCCGGCCTCCCGACGTGGGCGGTGTCGCAGTGAGCCGGACCGTGCGGGTCGCCATGCCCAGCAGTGCTGGGCGGTGCGTGGTCATGACCACCGTCCGGCTTGCGACCAGCCGCCGCAGAGCGTCGATCACCAGCAGTTCGGCGTCGGCGTCCAGGCCGGACGTCGGTTCGTCCAGCAGGACGATGGGCGCGTCGGCGAGCAGCGCACGGGCGATGCCCACGCGCTGGCGCTGGCCGCCCGACAGGCCGGTCCCGCGGTCACCGACCCGGGTGGCGAGACCGTCCGGAAGGTGCTGCGCGAAGTCGGTGACGAGCGCGGCCCGGGCGCCACGGCCACATCGGCGTCGTCGGCGTCCGGTCGCGCGTAGCGGATGTTCTCGGCCAGGGTGCCGGGGAACAGGTAGGTGTCATGGAGTACGACCGAGACCTGCCGGTGCAGCCAGGGCTCCGGGAGCTCGGTGGCCGCACGGCCGTCGATCGCCACCGAACCGAGGGTGGGCGGATACAGGCCCGCGATCAGAGCGAGTGAGGTGGACTTGCCGACGCCGTTCGGGCCGGTCAGCGCGACCCGTTCGTCGGGCAGGACGGTCAGGTCCAGGCCACCCAGCGCGGGCCGGGACCCGTAGGCCATCGAGACGCACCGGAAGTCGATCCGGCCGGCCGCTCGAACGGGCAGCCCGGCCTCGCTCCCCGCTGGGCTGCGCGGCTCGTCGAGGATGCCCAGGATGCGCTCGCCGGAGGCCTGGCCCTGGGCGAAGATGACGGAGAGACGGGAGAGCGACTTGATCGGCGAGACCATGCTGTTGAGATAGCTGACCGCCACTACCAGCTGGCCAACGCTCCACCAGTGATTCAGCACTCCCGATCCGCCGATCCACACCAGTAGCGCGGTGCCGCCCGCCGTCGCCAGCTCCAGCAACGGCACCCGGAGGGCACGGACGGTGCGCCGAGTCGGCACTGCCTCACATCGGGCACTGTGCGTGTGACGTGGCTCCACTTAGCCGTGAACAACTCTTTCATCGGTACTCCTGACAGGCCCGCAGCCCCGTGGGGCGAGGAGTCCTTCGCTGAGATCTACGGGACGTTGGGTGCTACAGGACGACGGGCCGTCGTGGCTGCCTGCCAGGCCGCAAGGATCAGCAGAGTGCCGGTTTCCAGCAGGACGCTGAGCAGGGCTTGGGGGGCAGGCAGCAGACCGTGTTCGGTGAACCCGAACACACCGATCGTGCGGGAAGCGGTGAACCCGGCGAGAGCACCGAGCGCGACGCCGGCAGCCGCGGCCCTGAGCAGCACCGGTGCTGCGAACAGCATCAGGACCGCGACCGCGAAGGCGGCGCTCGCCTGGAGCAGGAACAGGTCGCCGACGACGTGGATGAAGCGATACCCGTCCAGGTAGAGCTGGGCATGGATGTAACCGCTCCCGGTGAGTGTGGCGGCGATGGCCAGGCGAATGGCGAAGGCCGGACGCCTCGCGGAGGCGATTCTTGTCATGCCGTGGTCGCCGGCCGGCTGATCGAGGACGGCGCCCGGCGCCTCGCCGTGCTCGTCCGGGTACTGGTTCATGAGGTCACCTCTACGGTCGCGGTCATGAAGGGATGGATGGAGCAGAAGTAGGTATAGGTGCCGACTTTGGTGAACGTGTAACGGAAGGTGGCGCCGGTCGTCAGTGGTGCCGAGCGCAAGGGCCCGCCCGATCCGGAGCTGGTTACGGTGTGGGCGTCGGTGTCCTTGTTGGTCCAGGTCACTGTCGTACCCACCTTGATCTTCAGGCTGGCCGGTGCGAACGCGAAGTTCCGGATCGTCACCGTGTTCCCGACCACCGGTGCCGTTGCGGCGGGAGAGCTCGCGGGAGTGCGCGTTCCGGGCATCGCCGGGGAGCTCGGGGCGCCCCCTGTCCCCCTGGCGCTGGGCCTTCCGGCCCGGCTCTGGCCCGAGCCGGGCGTGATGGCGGCACTGTGGGAACCAGCGGAGGAGGAGGGCGGTGATCCGCCGCAGGCGCTGAGCAGTCCCAGCGTGCCCACGGTGGCAACGACCAGGCCGGCTGCCGCGAGCGACCGTCGAGGTGAGGGAAGGGAGTTCAGGTGCATGGGTGTGTGCTCTCTACTGATCGGCCCGCGATGGGAGCCGGGCGGGGGCGGTGGTCGGTCATCCGGTCGGTGTTCCGCGCCGTGACTCGAGGTCGAAGACCTCCACGGGTTCCCGGTCGATGCGGCTGCTGTGCTGCCGTGCGCGGACGGCCCGGATGGTGGGGATGCCAGCTGAGCGGCATGCCGACGGCTCGGCTGAGCACGACGGACGCGGCGTGCGCCGGTAGCTGGACGCGGGCGGCGTCGGTTGCGACGGCGTAGCCGCTGTACGTGATGACAAGGGAGCCCGGCGGGACGCGGGCGGTGAATCCGCCATGCGAGTGGAGCGCGTCGTGGAGCCGCAGCACGAGGTCGTGCCGCGTGCGCATGGGCCGCACGGTGGGGCAGGCCCGGAGGGGCAGCGGAATCATCTCGGTCATCTCGGCTCACTCCTGTGGGCTGGAGGGGGAACCTGGGGATCAGTACTTGTCTGGTTCCACGGGCGCCGAGGGTCGTGCGGTTCGGCGCGTAAGCACCTTTTGCCACATTTGCGTGATTTGCGGAATATGCGATGATCGCGCTATGCCGTGGAGCCTTCCGAAGCACGGTTCAGCGAGTGAACCGGACCGCTCCGGGAAACGTGTCTCTGATACGGGGACCATTTCCCGCGCGGACGAGGAACTGCTCCGCACGCTGTACGCCGAGCATGCCGGGCCGCTGTTCCACTTCGTCCTGCGATTGACCTCAGGGGACTGGCAATGGGCCGAGGATGTCGTGCAGGAGACACTGCTGCGGGCCTGGCAGCACCCTGCGGCGTTCGATCCCGAACGCGGTCCGGCCCGGGCGTGGCTGTGTACGGTTGCCCGGCATCTGGTCGTCGACGCCCACCGGGCCCGCCGGGCCAGGCCGACCGAGGTCGGTGGCGAGGCACTGGAACGGGTCGCGGAGCGGACGCCCGCGGAAGACGAGATCGAGCAGGCGCTGCAAAGCTGGGCGGTGGCCGACGCCATCCGGACCCTGTCCCCGGAACACCGGGCCGTGCTGCTGGAGGCGTACTACAGGGGCCGGACGATGGTCGAGGCCGCGAAGGTGCTCGACATTCCGGTAGGCACCGCGAAGTCGCGGACGTACTACGCCTTGAAGGCGCTGCGGCTGGCGCTGCAGGAACGGGGCATCGAGCCGTGACAGCGGCGTGGAGGAGGTGCGAAACATGAATGCCGACCGTGACGCCATCCGGTTCTCCCTGGGCGGGTACGTGCTGGGCACGCTTTCCCCGGCGGAGACGGAGCAGGTACGCGCCCACCTTGCGGAATGCGACGAGTGCCGGGCCGAGCACGCCGAACTGGCGGGGTTGCCCGCGCTGCTCGCGAAGGTCAGCGAGGCCGAGGCCGAGGCCGCGGGTGAGGCTGCGCCCGCAGCGAGCGAGGAACTGGCCGACCGGCTCGTACGGCGGGCCGCCGCAACCGCGCAGCCGCAGCCTGCGACCGCTGCCCTACCGCAGCGAACCGAGCGAAGCCGGCTCGACCGGTTGCTCCAGCAGGCCGCGTCCCGACGTCGTACCGTTTGGCGGAGGCAGCTGGTTGGGGTCGCCGCGGCCACGACGCTCATCGCGGCGGCAGCGTCGGGCGGCACGTGGCTGGCTACCGTCGCGACCACGAGCAGCCAGGTGGCACAGCCCGCAGCGACGTCACCGGCCCCGTACCGCACCTTGTCCGCAAGCGACCCCGCCACCGGCGTGTCCGCCTCGGTGAAGGTCTCGCCCGCTGCCTGGGGCAGCGCCCTGCAGGTCTCGGCCAAGGGAGCGCCCCCCGGAATCACGTGCAGGCTGCAAGCGGTCGGGGTCACGGGCGCCACGGCGACCGCCGCCACCTGGCAGGCGGGCAGGTACCCGGGCGGCGCCATGATTTCCGGGACGGTACCCATGTCCCCAGGAACGATCAGTCACTTCGACATCTACGCCGGCAACGGCCAGAAGCTCCTCACCATCCCGGCGTGAGAAGGCCGCGACCGGCCGGCACCATGTGGCCGGCATTGATGGGCCGCGCCAGCGCTCGTCGCCACCGAGCCCCGCGCTGAAGGCGATGTGCGCGGCTTCGGTGCGTTTGGCGCTCCACTCCGAGCCTGGCGACTACCTGGATTGCATGGCCTTTGACGGTGCCCTCGATCATGTGCGTCGCGGTGGCGATGTCGGTGTGGGAGAGGCCCTGAGTGAGAAGCCGCAGTACGACGAACTGGTGTTTGCTAACGGTGCTGTGTCGGGCGGGTTCGTCAGGGAGGAGGGCGCGCGGATGACGACATCGATGAGGTGGCTCGTGACGACGGGGCGAAGACGGAATGACCTTCGGCCGAGGCCTGCAGGGCCGTGGAGGCTGCTCCGGGGGCGCGCCCTTGGCGGGGTACCCGTTCGTGCCGGTGTCGGGGAGGCCGCCGCTGGCGGGCGTATCACATCGATCATTTCGCCTTCGAGTCCCCGCTGGCAGCAACGCCTGGGCCGCATGGCCAGGGGTTTATGGAAAGCATCCGCTGGATCACGGTCGCGACCTGCGGATCGTCGCGGTCGGCAGGTGAGCGACGCGCTGACGTAGTAACCGAAGCCTCACTGGGCTCGGTCACGCCGAGCACTGAAGACAGGCGTGGACTTCGCGGCCGTTCAGAGCTTGATGAACCTCGGTCGATTCTGCGAGGTGTTCGACGATGCCGTTGCCGCGGCCGTGTTCGTCCGGGGCGACGTCATGGTGGGGGCGTTCTGTGGCAGTTCCAGAGTCGACGACCACGATGTGCAGCGTGTGATGGTCGACGGCCAGCTGCACCGTCATGTACTCGTGGCCGTACCGGGCGGCATTGGCGGCGAGTTCGTCGACGATGAGGACGGCGGAGTCCCGCTCGTTTTGGGGGATGCTCCAGTTCTCCAACAGGTCCGCTGTGAAGTGACGGGCGGCGGAGACATGTGCTTCCTGCGCCGGCAGGGTGAGCAGCGCCTCGCGGCGGCAGCCTCGCGGGGGCAGCGGACTCGTGATGGTTGAGTTGGTTGCAAACATGGGCTTCTGCTCTTCTTTGGAGGCGCGGAGGCGGCAGGGTGGACCTGGGAGCGGAACGCGGGGCGAGGGGAGCGATGAAGAGTGCGGGTAGCGGCTGCGACGTTGTCGCCGGAGGCTGATGGCCGTGGTCCGCCGGGCGCTTCGGCATGTGGTGTGGAGACGAGGGTCGCGGACGCCGTGGCCGTCTGTCGCGAGTAGCTGTGTCATGTCAGCTCACTCCTTGCGGGTGGGGAGAGAAGGGGTGGGGAGGAGATCTCGTGAATACCAGCGCTTGTTTACTTTCACGGGTGGAAGGCGCCATGCGGTTCGGTAGGCTCACACCTTTTGATCGATTTAGGCATGAATGTGCAAGACATCGTTGTTGTGTGGGCCGAGGAGGCTGCGGGTCGAACGGCGATCCCGATCGGGTGGTCGTGGGACGACCGGCGCACAGAGGAAGGGCCTCTTGATAGCTCGAGGTTGTTGAAGCCGTTCGAGGTTCCAGGAGACCCTGGTCGCAGCCCTCCGCGCCGGTGCGGGTGGATTCCAACTCGGCTGTCCGGTCGCGTGATTGCCCCGCGCATGCGTATCGGGCCGCGGACAACCGTCTGTATCGGCAACGCCGGTATCCGACGGACCTGACCGATGCGAAGCTGGCTGAAGCGCCGCAACCGGCCGGAGTGAGCGGGCATGAAACAGGGGACTCAGCCTCGCTGGGGCATCGTCGGCTTGCCCATCCCTGCGGGCGGGCACCCGACGAGCCCGTGAAGCGGCCCGCGCCCGTACGTCACCCGGCAGTCAGCTGTTCCAGCGGCAAATCCGGGTCGGCGAGCCTGTCCCGGTCGATCTGCTCGCCGGAGCGGACCAGGTGCTGGATCGGGTCGTTGACGTCCCAGATGTTGACGTTCATGCCGGCCAGGACGCGACCGTCGGCCAGCCAGAAGGCGATGAACTCCCGGCTTGCGAGATCGCCGCGCACCACCACGTCCTCGTAACTACCGGGCTCGGCATAGCCCGCGTACTCCATGCCCAGGTCGTACTGGTCGGTGAAGAAGTACGGGACACGGTCGTAGAATGCCGGCTCGCCCAGCATCGACCGCGCGGCCGTCCCAGGCTGGTGAAGGGCGTTGGCCCAGTGCTCCACGCGGATGTGCTTGCCCAACATCGGGTGAAGGGCGTTGGCCACATCGCCGGCCGCGTAGATGTCCGGGTCGGAGGTCTGCAGGGAGGCGTCGACCACGACGCCGTTGTTGACCTGCAGACCGGATTCGGCGGCCAGTTGGGTGTTGGGAGTGGCGCCAATGCCGACCACGACCGCGTCCGCGTCAATGCGGGTGCCGTCGGCCAACCGGACGCCCGCGGTCTTCCCGCCCTCGCCGACGATCTCGCTGACCCGCGCACCGAGCCGCAGGTCCACGCCGTGCTCACGGTGGAGGTCGGCGAAGACGGGCGCGATCTGCGGGCCCAGGACGCGCAGCAGTGGCAGTTCGCCTGCCACCAGCACAGTGGCCTCGACGCCTGCCTCCCGTGCGGCGGCGGCCACCTCCAGGCCGATCCAGCCCCCGCCGACGAGGACGATGCGGGACGCGGAGCGGAAGGTACGCTGGATGCGCTCGCAGTCGCCGACGCGGCGCAGGTAAAGCACGCTGTCGAGGTCCGCACCCGCTATGGCCAGGCGGTGCGGGGAGGCGCCGGTGACCAGCAGCAGCTTGTCGTAGCCGATCGTCTTGCCACCGGAGACGGTGACCGCCTTCCGATCGCGGTTGATGGCCGTGACGAGGGTGTTCAGCCGCAGATCGATGCCCTGATCGGCATACCACTGCGACGGATGGACAAAGATCGTTTCGCGCTCCTGCTTGCCCATGAGGTAGCTCTTGGACAGTGGAGGACGCTCATACGGTGGGTCCGGCTCGTCCCCGATGAGCAGGATCCGGCCGTCAAAGCCGTTCCCGCGTAGCGCTTCAGCGGCCTTGGCTCCGGCCAGGCTCGCCCCGACGATCACGAACGTGGATTGAGCCATCACGCCTTCTCCCTGCTGCGGTCTCTGCCGTGGGGCTGGCCGCTGTCGGATTCGTGCGGGCCGACCGCGAGTTTCTCGACCAACTCATTCCAGCTGGCGTCGGGCCTCTCCATGCCCTCGTCCTCCAGCACCTGCACGACGTCGGCGTAATCGACACCGAGGGAGGCGAGTTCCTCCAGCCTTTGCGCGCTCCGCCGTAGATGTCGCGGATACTGCCGACCGGAACCGCGCGGTGCTCGGCGGCAGCGCCTCCGGCATGGTGCTGACCACGCCCGGGGCAACCAGGTCCACGACGTACCGCGTGGCGTCGTATGCCGGGTGCTTCACGCCCGTGGACGCCTACAACAGCCACTGCGGCCTGGCTCCGGCCCGCTCCAGCCATTGGGCTGGTCCGCCACCAGCCACCACAGCGCCCGGGCCTCGGCGACGGTGCGCGCGCTGTCATGTGCCAGCCGCGGGTCGACCCCGATCGAGACCCGCCAGTCGTCCAACCAGATCGACACCCCGGGCGCGGAGAGCCGGGCGAGAGTGTCGGACACCATGTGCCTCCTTAGCCGGGCACGGGCGTGGCGAGACGCGAAAGGCTCCCTGGGTCAAGGCTCGCCCATCAAGCGGGGCGGCGCACGTCGAACCCTGCCGGCCTCTCCGCTGATCATCCAGGGTTCGGCAGGGCTCGCAGTCGCTCGAACGTGCTGGTGGTCATGTCGGCCCAGGGCCAGTGACGGGCGAGCCGCAGGCAGCAGCGGGGCCGGTGGTGACCAGCTGTGCGGCAGCGGAGAGCTGCCGCAGCGGTTGGGCTGCCACCGCCGAGCCTGGCCGGTCAGCGCGAGCATTGGGATCCAGGCCAGCGGGTCGAGTGCGATCTGGACGATCTCCAGCCAGAGCTGGTTCTGCGCGGCGACGTCCTCATGCTCGTCTGCGACGGTCTGAAGGGCCTGCCCGACGCGGTCGAGACCGTCTGGCCCCGCACGGTCGTGCAGACCTGCGTGGTCCACCTGCTGCGGAACTCCTTCCGCTATGCCGCCCGCCAGGACTGGGACAAGATCGCCAAGCTCCTCAAGCCCGTCTGCACGGCGCCGACCGAGGAGGCTGCCCTCGACCGGTTCGCCGAATTCGCCAACGCCTGGGGCAGGAAGTATCCGGCGATCGTGAGGCTCTGGGAGAACGCCTGGGAGGAATTCACCCCGTTCCTCCGCTTCGACACCGAGATCCGCCGCATCGTCTGCACGACGAACGCGATCGAATCGGTGAACGCGCGGATCCGCCGGGCGGTCAAGGCCCGCGGACACTTCCCCAACGAGACCGCCGCCCTGAAGTGCGTCTACATGGCGGTCATGTCCCTGGACCCCACCGGCCGAGGTCAGGCCCGCTGGACCATGCGCTGGAAGACCGCCCTGAACGCCTTCGACATCACCTTCGACGGCCGGCTCTCCGCAGCCCGTCAGTAACCCCAACCACCCTCGATACACCGCTCGATTGACAGACCCGCGCCTAGTGCCGTATCGGCAACGTTCGCCCTCTTGAACCGTGCGATCGTTGCGGACGTGTCCCTTTTGGGGCCTTTGCGGCATCGGCTTGGAAGGCGCGAATGGATCGCATGGCCAGCTACGGAGCGCCGCGTGACCGCACCGGCGGCTTGCTGTGTCGGGTGCGGTGGGCCGTTGTGGCCGCGCTGCTGATACTGCTCGCGTCGGCGGTGCCCGCGTTCGCGCATGCCAGTTTGGTGTCGGCGAGTCCGGCGCCGGGGACCGGGCTGCCGCAGGCTCCGGCGGCGGTGGTGCTGCGCTTCGACGAATCGTTGAACCTGCGGTTGAGCCATGTCGATGTCACCGACGCTCGCGGCCGGGAGGCCGGGGTCGGTGCGACGCGGCCGGTCGCCGGTGACGGGCTGGCGATGCAGCGGCGGCTGGGCGCACTCACGCCGGGTGTGTACACGGTGCGGTGGACCAGTGTCGCTCTGGACGACGGGCACGTGCTGCACGGCAGCTACCAGTTCGGGATCGGCACCGCGCCGGCGGGCGCCGGGTCGGTGGCGGCCGGGCCGACCGCGACCGAGGGCTGGGCCGGGTTGGTCGGCCGGTGGGCCGGGCTACTGGGCCTGCTGTCGTGGACCGGCACCGGGCTGCTGGCGCGCCGTGCGCAGCAGGCCGGTGTGCCCGCAGCCCGGGTCGGGGCGGTGGCGGTGGCCGGGCCGGTGATGGCGCTGGCCGGGCTGTTCGTCGCCGCCGTGTCGGCCGCCGAGATCGCCACCGGGCGCATGGGCGCGGTGGGCACCCTGCTGACCGCCGGTGCGCCCGGCCGGTGGCGGCTGGCCGGGCTGGTGCTGCCTGCCGTCGGCGTGGCCGTCGGTGCCGGTTGGCGGGACGGGCGCCTCCGCGTCCTG
>NZ_JBHVFF010000047.1:0-37043 GCF_042801895.1 Streptomyces sp. NPDC057543
GGGGCCGGGGCCCGCGGACGGGCCGGGGCCCTCCACGCCGCCGGCCGCCGCTTCCTTCTTCGACTTGGAGCGGGCCCGCAGGAACTCGATCGCGATCGGCACCACCGAGATGAGCACGATCAGAATGAGCATCGCCTCGATGTTCTGGTGCACGAACTCGATCTTGCCGAGCGCGGCCCCGAGCAGCGTGACGCCGACGCCCCAGAGCACGCCGCCGATGATGTTGAACGTGATGAACGAGCGGTAGTTCATCCGGCTCACACCGGCGATGATCGGCGTGAACGTACGCACGATGGGCACGAAGCGGGCCAGGATCAGCGACTTCGGCCCGTACTTCTCGAAGAACTCGTGGGCCTTCTCGACGTTCTCCTGCTTGAAGAGGCGGGAGTCCGGGCGCTTGAAGAGCGACGGGCCGACCTTGCGGCCGAAGAGATATCCGACCTGGTCGCCGATTATCGCCGCCAGCGCCACCAGGACGCAGACCAGCCACAACGGGGTCTTCAGCTGGCCCGTGGTCACCAGCAGGCCCGTGGTGAACAGAAGTGAGTCACCGGGCAGGAAGAAGCCGATCAGCAGTCCGGACTCGGCGAAAACGATGAGGAGGACGCCGGGGAGTCCGAACGTGTTGATCAGATAGTCCGGGTCCAGCCAGCTCGGTCCGAGCGCAAGCGTATTCAAGGGTCCGGGCTCCTGGATCGATCGATAGCGGCTGCGTGGCCGCCCAAAGCTATCAACGCAGAATGACGGTCCCGGGTTCCAGTGGCCCGCGCGGACATGCGCACCGGGCCAACCGGGACAAAGCTCTCTCCAGGAGGTGCCACACGATGAGTATTGAGGATTTCGGCGGCGGGCAGGCGGACCAGTCGGACGTCCTGGTCGTGACCACGAACGACGTACCGGGCTACCAGGTGACCCGGGTGATCGGTGAGGTGTTCGGCCTGACCGTACGCTCCCGCCACCTCGGCAGCCAGATCGGCGCCGGGCTGAAGTCCATGATCGGCGGCGAGCTGAAGGGGCTGACCAAGACGCTCGTCCAGACCCGGAACCAGGCAATGGAGCGGTTGGTCGAACAGGCCAGGGCGCGAGGCGCCAACGCGGTGCTGATGATGCGCTTCGACGTGACCGAGGCGGCCGATGTGGGCACCGAGGTCTGCGCGTACGGAACGGCGGCCGTGATCAGCAAGATCTGAGCGACGGCCGGTACGGGGCAGGGACACCCAACCCCGTACCGGCCGTGCGGCACGTACAAGGCAGGGCCACCCACCCCCGTACCGGCCGTGCGGCACGTACAAGGCAGGGACACCCACCCCCGTACCGGCCGTGCGGCACGAGTTACGAGAGGCGCTCCGCGTTGGCGGCGATCGCGGCCCGCAGGTGTTCGGCCATGCCCGGCCGCATCGACTCGTAGTACGCGCGGAACCGCGGGTCGGACACGTACATCTCGCCGAGCCCCCGGTGGAACTCGGGGGTGCAGTCGTAGAACCACTTGGCGATGTGGAGCCGGTGCGCCTCGGCCAGCTCCATGGCCCGCTCGCCGGTGGCGGGTTCGCCGGCCTCCATCAGCGCGTCGTAGGCGGCGCCCCAGTCGGCGACCTCCGCCTGCATCCGCTTCCAGTCCTCCTTGGTGTAGCGGGCGGCCCGGCGCTGCGACTCGGCGTAGGCGGCGGTGCCGCCCCAGCGGCGTTCGGCCTCCTCCGCGTGCTCCTCCGGGTCCTTGCCCCCGAACACCTCGAACTTCTCCTCAGGCGTGAGGTCGATGCCCATCTTCCGTGCCTCCATGGCTGTCTCGACGGCGGCTGCCATCTTCCGGAGCTCGGCGATCCGGCCGGTCAGCAGCCGGTGCTGGCGGCGCAGGTGCTCCTGCGGGTCCGCGGCCGGGTCGTCGAGCAGTACCGCGATCTCGTCGAGCGGGAAGCCGAGCTCCCGGTAGAACAGGATCTGCTGCAGCCGGTCGAGGTCGGCGTCGTCGTAGCGGCGGTGGCCCGCGTGGCTGCGCCCGCCGGGCGACAGCAGCCCGATGCCGTCGTAGTGATGCAGGGTACGCACCGTGACCCCGGCGAATCCGGCGACCTGTCCCACGGAGTAGTCCACGACTTCCCGCTCCCTTCTCCGCTCTCGGTACGTACCGAGCCTGAGTCCTGACGCGACGTGAGGTGCAAGCCCGAAACGCCACTCGCTCCGGCACCGTTCGGGGCTATTAGGGGGGTATGCGGCTTTTGCGTCTATAGGGTGAGCCGATGGCCACAGATTCTCCGGCCCCGACCGGGACCGCTCCCGAGCCCACCCCCGTGCAACGGCTGCTGCCCGTCATCGTGCCCGCCCTGGCCGTCGGCGTCGCCTCGGCCCTCATCCTGCTGGGCGTCAGCCTGCTCGCGGAGAAACTGCAGGACGTCCTCTGGGAAACGCTCCCCGACGCCCTCTCCATCGGCCGCTACTCCAGCCTCTGGATGATCGTGATGCTCACCGCGAGCGGGCTGGTGATCGGGCTGCTCATCCGAGTGGTGCCCGGCCATGCCGGTCCCGATCCGGCGACCGCCGGGCTGGTCGACCCGCCGCTCGCACCGGGCGTGGTTCCCGGGCTGCTGCTCGTCACGGCCCTCACCCTGGCGAGCGGGGTCAGCCTCGGTCCGGAGAATCCGATCACGGCCGCCAACATCGCGCTGGCGTACTGGCTCGGCCGCCGGTTCGTGCCGGGCACGACGGCGGAACTGTGGATCCCCCTCGCCGCGGCCGGCACCATCGGCGCACTGTTCGGCACCCCGGTCGCCGCCGCGCTGATCCTCTCCGGGCCCCTCGCCTCCCGCGCCGGACCGGACGCTCTCTGGGACCGGCTCTTCGGCCCGCTCGCGGCGGGCGCCGCCGGCGCGCTCACCATGACGCTGCTGGCGCATCCCAGCTTCGATCTGTCGCTGCCCGCCTATACCCGCCCGCACTGGGGCGACCTGCTCTCCTCGGTCGTCATCGCCCTGGCGGGTGCGGCGCTGGGCCTGGTGGCGGTGTACGCCTTCCCGTACGTGCACCGGTTCTTCCGAGCCCTGAGGCACCCGGTCCTGGCACTGGCCCTCGGCGGGCTGCTGCTGGGTCTGCTGGGCGCACTGGGCGGCCACCTCACCCTGTTCAAGGGGCTCGACGAGGTGAAGGAGCTCGCCGCCGACCCGACCGGCTGGTCGGCCGGGCAGTTCGCGGTCATGGCCGTGGTGAAGACGGCCGCGCTGCTGATCGCGGCGACCTGCGGCTTCCGGGGCGGCCGGATCTTCCCCGCCGTCTTCGTGGGGGTCGCGCTGGGACTCTGCGCCCATGCCCTGGTCCCATCGGTTCCGGTGGCGCTCGCGGTGACCTGTGCGGTGCTGGGAATTCTGCTGGCCATCACCCGGCAGGGCTGGCTGAGCCTGTTCACCGCGGCGGTGCTGGTCGGCGACGCGGCCGTGCTCCCGATCCTGTGCGTCGCCTCGCTGCCGACCTGGCTGCTGGTGACCGGGCGGCCGCAGATGCAAGTGCACGACGACGGTACGCCGCTGAGATGAGCTCGTACCGGAGTCATGGCCCGGAGCAGTGCCCCGAGCCGTCACCCCGCGCCGCCGCTCGACGCGCCGGGCGCCCCCTTCTTCCGTATCGTCACATCCGTATGGATACGCATGGATACATCCCGTAAGGCGCCGCCGGAGGTTTCCGCCATGCCCACGCCCGTCAACGTAGCCGTCATCTACTACTCGTCGACCGGCACCGTTGCCGCCATGGCCAGGGCCATCGCGCAGGATGCCGAGAAGGCCGGTGCGGAGGTACGGCTGCGCAAGGCCCGCGAGCTCGCCCCGCAGACGGCCATCGACTCCAACCCGGCCTGGGCCGCCAACGCGAAGGCGACCGCGGACATCGCCGAGGCGTCACCCGACGACATGGTCTGGGCGGACGCCGTGATCTTCGGTACGCCGACCCGGTTCGGCAATGTCACCTCCCAGCTCAAGCAGTTCATCGACACCCTCGGCGGCCTCTGGCAGGCGGGCCGTCTGGCGGACAAGGTCTACAGCGGCTTCACCTCCACCAGCACCACCCACGGCGGCCAGGAGTCCACGCTGCTCGCGCTTTACCACACGGTCCATCACTTCGGCGGCATCCTGGTCGCCCCCGGTTACACGGACCCCTCGAAGTTCGTCGACGGCAATCCGTACGGCACCTCGCACGTGGCGGGCCAGGGCGACATCCCGGTCGGTGTGCAAACCCTGACCGCCGCCCGGGTCCAGGCCGAACGCGTCGTCAGGTTCGCCCGGGCCATCAAGGACGGTCTCGCCGCCGAGAGCTGAACGCACCGCACGTCCACAGGACCGTGGCGGTTCGCACAAGACCGCCGAGAGCCGAGAAAGGCTGTTCACCGATGCCTCTCCACAAGGGTTCGCCCCACGGTACGGAGCCGTCCGAGAAGCGCCGCAGGCTCGCCCTCAACCCGTTCTACGGAGAGGCCGACCCGATCGCCGGAATGGAGTCGGCGCCGCCCCGGCACCGGCTTCCCGACGGACCGATGCCGCCCTCGATCGCCTACAGCCTGGTTCATGACGAGCTGATGCTCGACGGCAACGCACGGCTCAACCTGGCCACCTTCGTCACCACGTGGATGGAGCCCCAGGCCGGGGTACTGATGGGCGAGTGCCGCGACAAGAACATGATCGACAAGGACGAGTACCCACGCACCGCCGAGCTGGAACGGCGGTGCGTGGCGATGCTCGCCGACCTGTGGAACGCCCCCGACCCCTCGACCGTCGTGGGCTGTTCGACGACCGGCTCCAGCGAGGCCTGCATGCTCGCCGGACTGGCACTGAAACGCCGTTGGACGGCCAAGAACGCCGACCGCTACCCGGCGACCGCCCGGCCGAACCTGGTCATGGGCATCAATGTGCAGGTCTGCTGGGACAAGTTCTGCAACTTCTGGGAGATCGAGCCGCGGCTGGTCCCCATGGAGGGCGACCGCTTCCACCTCGACCCCCAGGCCGCGGCCGATCTCTGTGACGAGAACACCATCGGCGTCATCGGCATCCTGGGCTCCACCTTCGACGGTTCCTACGAACCGATCGCGGAGCTCTGCGCGGCCCTGGACGCCCTTCAGGAGCGCACCGGTCTGGACATCCCCGTCCATGTGGACGGGGCGTCCGGCGCAATGGTGGCGCCGTTCCTGGACGAGGACCTGGTCTGGGACTTCCGGCTGCCCCGGGTCTCCTCCATCAACACCTCCGGGCACAAGTACGGCCTGGTCTACCCGGGGGTCGGCTGGGCGTTGTGGCGCTCGTCCGCGGAGCTGCCCGAGGAGTTGGTCTTCCGGGTCAACTACCTGGGCGGTGACATGCCGACCTTCGCGCTGAACTTCTCCCGGCCCGGCGCCCAGGTGGTGGCGCAGTACTACACCTTCCTGCGGCTGGGCCGGGACGGCTACCGGGCCGTTCAGCAGGCATCCCGGGACGTCGCGACCGGACTGGCGCAGCAGATCGGGAAGCTCGGCGACTTCCAGCTCCTCACCCAGGGCGACCAGTTGCCGGTGTTCGCACTCACGACCGCGCCGGACGTGGAGGCGTACGACGTCTTCGACGTGTCCCGCCGGCTGCGGGAGCAGGGCTGGCTGGTGCCCGCGTACACCTTCCCCGCCAACCGGCAGGACCTGTCGGTGCTGCGGGTGGTGTGCCGCAACGGCTTCTCGTCGGACCTCGCCGAGCTGCTGCTGGAGGACCTCCGGCTGATCCTGCCCGACCTGCGCCGCCAGCCGCACCCGTTGAGCCATGACAAACAGGCGGCGACGTCCTTCCACCACTGAGCGCCGGGCGCCGCGGTCAGCGGCCGAGCCGGGCGAACCTCCGTACCGCCGACGGGAAGAACACCGCGAGCAGCACCAGCGGCCAGACCACCGCGAGCAGTTCGGCATGGCCGGACGCCCAGGTGCCGCCTGAAGCGCCCGGGTTGCCGAAGAGGCCGCGTACCGCCGTGGCCGTGGCCGACATCGGGTTCCATTCGACGACTGCGCCCAGCCACACCGGCATCGACTCGGGGGCGGCGAATACGTTGGAGAGGAAGCCGGCCGGCCAGACCAGGATCTGCACCGCCTGCACCAGCTCCGGCTTCCCGGCCACCAGCGCCAGATGGATGCCGATCCACAGCATCGCGAACCGCAACAGCAGCAGGAGCCCCACCGCCCCCAGCGCCGCGGCCGACCCGTGGTGCCAGCGCCAGCCGACCGCGTAGCCGACGCCGGTCAGCACGGCGAGCGCTGCCACGACTGGAGCATGTCCGCGACGCTCCGGCCGATCAGTACCGAACCGGAGACCATCGGCATGGCGCGGAACCGGTCGATGACGCCCTTGCCGAGGTCCTGGGTGACCGCGAGCATGGTCGACTCCAGGCCGAAGGCCATGGTGAGCGCGAGCATGCCGGGCACCAGGAACTCGGTGTTGTCGCCGTCGACGCCCTGCCCGCCGCCGACCAGGTAGTTGAACATCAGCAGCAGCATCACGGGGAAGACCAGGCCGACGACGATCCGCACCGGCTGCCGTGCCCAATGCGCCAGTTCTCGCCGGGTCATCGTCCAGGAGTCGGAAACCGCCCAGCTCATCGCGCTCATGCCGGCACCTCCGCGGGCTCGGCCTGCCGGTCGGTCAGCGCGAGGAAGACCTCGTCCAGCGTCGGGCGCCGCACCGCGATGTCCTCCGCCTCGATGCCCGCGTCCTCCAGCACCCGTACGGTCCGGGTCAGGGTCGCCATCCGGTCCGGGGCCGGTGCCCCGATCTGCCGCCGGTCCGTGTCGACCACCGCGCCGTCGCCCAGCAGGCGGGCCGCGGCCGCCAGTTGGGCCCCGTCCCGGACGATGACATCGATACGGTCCCCGGCCACCATCGCCTTCAGCGCGTCGGGCGTCCCCTCGGCGGCCACCCGTCCGGCGTCGATCACCGAGATCCGGTCCGCGAGCTGATCGGCCTCCTCCAGATACTGCGTGGTCAGCAGGACGGTCGTACCGCCGCCCACACCTCGGCACGGCCGCGCGGGTCGAGTCCGGTGGTGGGCTCGTCCAGGAAGAGCACCTCCGGGTCGGTGATCAGCGAGGCGGCCAGGTCGAGCCGTCGCCGCATGCCGCCGCTGTACTCCTTGACCGGTTTCCGGCCGGTGTCCGCGAGCCCGAAGCGGGCCAGCAGTTCGTCCGCCCGGCTACCCGCCCGGCGAGCGCCCAGGTGGTACAGCCGGCCGAACATCTCCAGGTTCTGCCGTCCGCCGAGCTCCTCGTCGACCGCCGCGTACTGCCCGAGCAGCCCGATGCGGCGCCGGACCTCGCCGGCCCCGTCCCGTACGTCGAAACCCGCCACCTCGACGCGTCCCTCGTCGTGCCGCAGCAGCGTCGACAGGATGCGTACGGCCGTCGTCTTGCCCGCACCGTTCGGACCGAGCACGGCGTGGACGGTGGCGCGGGCGACCCGGAGGTCCAGACCGTCCAGGGCGCGCTTCTCCCCGTACCGCTTGTGCACACCTTCGACAACGATCGCGTCGGTCAAAATCGTCACACCTTCCCCGTAGTCAAACTTGACTAGTAGCCTCGAAGGTAACCCCACCACTCCCATTCGTCAAAGTTGATTACTCGTCGTCGCCGGGATCCGGGACACCCGTCGCGTACGGGTTCTCCTGCCCCTCGGCGAGCACGCCGACGAAGGGCTCCCCCTCCCCCGCGAAGGTGTACGCCCCGCCCTCGATGCGGGCGATCAGCCCGCGCGTCCACTGCGCCCCGGCGTCCGCCGAATGGACCCACATGTTCATGATCTCGCCGATGTGGCCGAGCGATTCGGGCCCGGCCTCCGGCGTGTAGTAGTCGGTGACCGAGGCCCGCCACGCCGCCAGGCCGGCCACCCGCTCCTTGAGCAGCGCGATCACCTCGGCCCGCTCCAGGTCGACGATGCCGCCGAGACCCGCGGACAGCACATCCAGCTTCTGGTCGTACGAGGTCAGCGCCGCGCGCAGCAACGCGAGGTACTCCTCGTTGCCGCGCTCGGTGATCTCGTACTCGGTACGGGGCGGGCCGCCCGCCGTGCTCGGGGCGGTCTCATGGGCGACCAGCAGCCCCTGCTTCGCCATCTGTTTCAGTGCGTGATAGATCGACCCTGGTTTGGCGTTGGACCACTCGTGGGCGCCCCAGTACTCCAGGTCGTTGCGGACCTGATAGCCGTGCGCCCGACCGTGCTGACGCACGGCGCAGAGGACCAGCAGCCGGATCGCCGACATGTCACGCACTCCTTCTATTCAACTCTGATCAGCGTAATGCCCGCCTCGGCGACCAATTCGAACGCGGTACGGCCGTCCAGGGACTCCCTGATGATGTCGGCGTGCCCTGCGTGCCGGGCGTGCTCCTCGACCAGATGCATCAGCAGCCACCGCATCGAGACCCGCCCGTCCTTCGGGAACCAAGGCGCGTCGGGCAGCGGAAAGGTGTCGTCCAGGCTGGGCACCGAGCCGATGAACTTCTCGACCTCGGCCGCGACGTCGTCCCAGAGCTGCAGCATCCGCTCCACGGTCTCGTCGCCGACGAGCCGGAAGCTGTCCGCCCAGGTGTCCTCGGTGCGGGCGGCCTCGTTCGGCCGCTGCTGGGCCATCCGCAGCCAGTTCAGCTCGGTCTCGGCGACATGCTTGAGCAGTCCGGAGAGGGAGAGTCCGCTGGCACTGGGCCGACTCGCCGCCTGTTCCTCCGTCAGTCCGATCAGAGAGCGCCGGATCGCGCCGCGCTGTGCCTCGACGAAGGAGAGGAGCGCGCCGCGCTCGTCTCCGGTGGCTTCCGCGGGAACGTGAGTGACCATGGTGTCCGCCCTTGTGTCCGTGCCGGTCTCTTCCTGACACCGACCAAGTTACGGACCCTTGCGGTCAGCTTCTGTCCGCAACTCCGAGGGACCCAAGAGCAGAGGTGTCAGAAGGGGAACGCGCTCCGGCCGTGCTGGATGGAGATCCACTTCTGGGTGGTGAAGGCGTCCACGGTCGCCTCACCGTTCAGCCGGCCGATCCCGGAGGCCTTCTCGCCGCCGAAGGCCACCAGCGGATCGTCCTGGACGGTGGAGTCGTTGACGTGGAACATCCCGCTGACGACGCGCCGCGCGAAGCGCACCCCGCGTTCGGCGCCGCGGGTGTGCACGGCGCCGCTCAGCCCGTACGGGGTGTCGTTGACGATCCGTACGGCTTCGTCCTCGCCGTCGAACGGCACCAGCAGCGCCACCGGGCCGAATATCTCCTGGGACAGCAGCGGGCAGTCCTCGGGGAGCCCGGTGAGCACGGTGGGCTCCACGAGGTTGCCGCGGGTCCGGCCCCGTACGAGCGCGGTGGCCCCATCGGCGAGCGCCTGGTCGACCAGGGCGGTCAGGGCGTCGGCCTGGAAGGTGTTGATGACCGGGCCGATCTGGGTCCCCGGGTCGCGCGGGTCGCCGGTCCTCAGTGCGGCCACCCTTGCGGTGAACTTCTCGGTGAACTCCCGTTCCACACGGCGGTCCACCAGGATGCGGTTGGCGGCCATGCAGACCTGCCCCTGATACACGAAGCGACTGAAGACGGCCGCGTCGACCGCGTAGTCGATGTCCGCGTCCTCCAGCACCACCAGGGCGCTGTTGCCGCTGAGTTCGAGGACCGTCCGCTTGAAGTGCCCGGCCGCCGTCGCGCCGACGTGGCGGCCGACCCGGTCCGTGCCCGCGAAAGAGATCACCTTGGGCACGGGATGCTCGATGAACGCATCCCCTATTTCGGCGACGTCGGTGATCACGATGTTGAGCAGTCCCGCGGGCAGCCCGGCGTCCTCGAAGATCTTGGCGATCAGCCCGCCGCCGACGACCGGGGCGTTCTGATTGGGCTTGATGACGACCGCGTTGCCGAGCGCGAGGGCCAATGCGACGGACTTCATCGTCACCAGGAAGGGGAAGTTGAAGGGGCTGATCACCCCAATGACGCCGACGGGCTGCCGGTGGACGCGGTTCTCCTTGCCGTCCACTGCGGAGGGCAGGACGCGGCCCGCGGGGTGCAGCGCCCGATGGATCGCGTCGCGCAGGAATTCCTTGGCGACCCGGACTTCGTACTCCGCCTTGAGTCGGGTGCCGCCCAGTTCGTCGACGATCGCCTCGACGATGCCGTCGTGCAGTTCCTCGGTGATGCGCAGGGCACGTTCCAGAACGCCACGGCGTTCGTACGGGCCGGTGGTGGCCCAGGACCGCTGGGCGCGTTCGGCGGCGCGGTAGGCCAGGTCGACCTCCTGCACGGTCGCGATGGTGATCGCGGCGAGTTTCTCCCCGTTGTAGGGATTGAAATCGATGATGTCCCACGAGCCGGTTCCGGTCCGCCACTCACCGTCGATGTACTGGTCGGCCAGCTCGTAGAAGAAGGACATGCGATCCCTTAACTCAGGTGCAGACTCCCGTCGAACCGTCATCGTACTGATGAATCACGTCAGTTGGAGGAGACCACGGAGCAGATCACGGCTCTCCTCCGGACCGGGACTGTCCTCGTGAAGTCGCTTCATGGCCTTTTCGTACTGAGCGACTTCTTCGGCCTTGTCCAGATACAGCGCACTTGTCAGCTGCTCCAAATAGACAATGTCCGACAGATCGGATTCCGGGAATCGGAGCATCGTAAAAGAACCGCTCTCGCCGGCATGCCCGCCGAAACTGAAGGGCATGACTTGAAGAGTGATGTTGGGCTGCTCGGACATCTCGATCAGATGCCGCAGTTGCCCACGCATGACGTCACGGTCGCCGTACGGCCGGCGCAGCGCCGACTCGTCCAGTACGGCGTGGAATTGGGGTGCGCGTTCGGAGACGAGGGCCTTCTGCCGCTCCAGCCGCAGCGCCACGCGGCGGTCGATCTCGGCGGCGGGCGCGTCACCCATGCCCCGGGTGACGACCGCGTGCGCGTAGGACTCGGTCTGCAACAGACCGTGTACGAACTGGACTTCATACACCCGGATGAGCGACGCCGCGCCCTCCAGGCCGATGTATGTCTGGAACCAGCCGGGCAGTACGTCTCCGTAACTGTGCCACCAGCCCGCCACATTGGCCTCGCGGGCGAGGCCGAGCAGGGCGTCGCGCTCCGCGTCGTCCGTGACACCGTAGAGCGTGAGCAGGTCCTCGACGTCCCTGGCCTTGAAGCTCACCCGTCCCAACTCCATGCGGCTGATCTTCGATTCGGAAGCCCGGATGGAGTAGCCGGCCGCCTCACGGGTGATACCGCGTGAGTCGCGCAGCCGCCTGAGCTGCGAGCCCAGCAGGATGCGCCGCACCACAGATCCACTCGACTCGCCTGCCGCCACTGGTCCGGCCCTCCCCATCGCTTCCTGGACACCGGGGCTCCCCCCTGAAACCCCAAGTGCCGGATTCTGCCATCAAAACGCTTCAGCCCGTACTCATACGATTACGGAAATGAGAAGACTCCCGTAAAGCTACGAAAATACCCGCAGGAAGAAATGACCAAGAACCGGCACGGGTTCGGACAGGTCCGGCGCGTGCACGTGCATCTGCCCTTGCATCTGCCCTGCGCATTCGGAACCATGGCCCTCGCGCACCTGCCTGCTCGTTCGTGTTGTGCCGCTGCATCCGTAGTACCGATACAGCCGCGAATCCCGGGAGTGCCTCGCATGGGGACGAATGGATCGACGATGCTCGAGCCGTTACGGCAGGGGCTTCCCCCCATCGATCCCTCGGCCGTCTCCGGATCGGCGACCTGCACGCTGCCCGCCCAGTACGAAGCCGTGGGCGGGGCGCGGCGGTTCACCAGGACGACGTTGAACGGATGGGGTCTGGACGAGCGTTTCGACGACGTCGCGCTCGTCGTCTCCGAACTCGTCACCAACGCCCTGCGGCACGCCCTGCCCGCCGACATGGCGCCGGATCCTCAGATACCACCCGTACGGCTGCACTTGATGCGTTGGAGCTCGCGCCTGGTGTGCGCCGTGCGCGACCCCAGTCACAAGAGCCCCATCGCCTCCGAGGCTCCCGACTCCGCGGAGTCGGGCCGCGGTCTCTTCCTGGTGGAGTCCTTCAGCGACTCCTGGGGCTGGCATCCCACCCCCGCCATGGGGGCGGAGGGCCCGAACAGCGTGGCGGCACCGCGCGGCAAGGTGGTCTGGGCGCTGTTCCGGCTGTCCGACAACGCGTGACCCGCGCGGCCCGACGGTGAGCGGCGGGTGCTGGGCGATGGGCGGCGCGCGACAGGCCGGCCGGTCGCCGGCCCGTGGGATGTGATCAGCCGCCCGCTATGAGGTGGTCGAACTCCCCGTCCTTCACTCCTAGCAACAACGCCTCTATCTCGGCCGGCGTATAGACCAGGGCCGGCCCGTCGGGGTGGCGCGAATTCCGCATCGCCACATCCCCGCCGGGCAGTTTCGCGAACTCCACGCAGGATCCCTGGGAGTTGCTGTGTCTGCTCTTCTGCCAGACGACTCCGCGAAGCTCTGTGGCCGCCATGCCGTTGTACACGTGGTGCACAGGACGCTCCCCGAGTTGCAAGGTGCAAGTGTCAACTGTCTCGGATCATAGCTCTGTTCAAATATCCCTGCATGAGCAGATGCATGCGCGGATGCACGTGCACGCGGGGTGTTCCCGTGGTTACAGCATTGCGATTACAGGTTTGGACGCAGAGATAGACGTACGGGTTGTCTGTTCGGCTCCACCCGGCTGCGTCTACCCAGAGTCGGGCCCTCCATCCCGGAGCCGCGCGCTGGTAGCTTGGCGCGGTCTTTCGTCGACAAGGGGGAATTCCACATGCGCAAAGTCCTACGAACCGGCGTCGTGGTCGTCGCCGGAATCGTCACCGCCGTCGCACTGACCGGCTGCAGCGGTGACAGCGAGAAGAGCGACTCGGGCAAGGACGCCGACGCCGCGAAGTCCAGCCAGGCTCCCGCCGAGAGCGGCAGCACCGGCGGAGGCGGCGATTCCGGGGCCGGTACCGCCGCACTGGAGGGCGGTTGGGCCGGGAAGACCGACGGCAAGGCGGTGATCCTGTCCGTCGCGTCCGGGAAGGCCGTGCTCGTCACCGAGCAGCAAGCCTGCACCGGCACCGTGCAGGACATGGGCAAGGCGATGCTGACGCTGAAGTGCGCCGACGGCGACACCCGGCGCACGACGGGGGCCATCGAGTCCAACGACGGCAAGACCGTCGTCGTGTCCTGGGACAGCGGGACGAAGGACACCCTGGTCAAGACCGCCCCGGGAGCGATCCCGTCGGGGCTGCCGGACCTGCCGACTCCCTGACGGCCGGCCGCGCCGCCTGCCTTCGCTCGATCCTCAATCCACTTGATCCAAGGGCGGGTTCGGTTACGGGTTCGGATCCGGCTTTTGTTTCGGCTTCTGTTTCGGTTTTGGTTTCGGCGTGCCGTCCAGCCCACGGGAGAACTCGTCCAGGGCTTCGAGGAGGAGGCCGACCCCGTTCCGCACGAACGGGGCCGCCTCCCCCGCACCCGTCCGCTGCAGCGCATCCCACTGTGCCAGCGCCTCCCGCACCTCCGCCCAGTCCGGTACGCGCCGCTCCCGTACCTCCTTCGCGCCCTGTTCGGTGGCCCGGCGCAGCGCCTCGGCCAGGCGCGCGGCGGCCGGTACGGGGGTGGCGCCGCCGCACGGAAGGTGAGCCTCCAACAGCATCGCGACCCGGCCGAACTGCGCGAGGGCGTGCTGGGTGTCGGCGGCGGCGGCGCGGGAGAGGCCGCGGTTGCGCACCGGTTCGTGTTGGGCGGTGGCCAGTGCCTCCTGCCAGGCGACACGGGCCTCGCGGGTGTCGAGCAGGGCGGCACGGACGTCGTCGTGGCCGCGCTCGGCCGGGTCGGCGTACTGATCGACGACCGAGGCGGCGTACCGCCCGTCCGTCTTCAGCCAGTCGCCGAGCCTGCCGCGAAGCCGCGGGGTCTCCCAGGCCGGGTAGGCGGCGTACGAGATCATCGCGAGGAGGCCGCCGACGAGGGTGAGGACGACGCGTTCGAGCACGGTCTGCGACCAGTTGTCGCCCGCCATGCCGAGCAGGAAGACGACGTACGCGGAGACGCACGCCTGGCCGACGACGTATCCGGTGCGCATCAGGAGATACATCAGCAGGGCGCAGAGCACGGAGAGCACCGCGGCCGGGGTCACACCGGGGTTGGTGATCTGGACGATCGCGGTGGCGAGCGAGACGCCGACGATCGTGCCGCCGAAGCGGGCCACGGAACGCCCGTACGTCTGGGAGAACTCCGGACGCATCACCATCACCGCCGCCATGGGCGCCCAGTAGCCGTGGCCGAACGGCAGTGCGGTGCCGATGAGATAGCCGACCGCGGCGACCACGGAGACCCGGACGGCGTGCCGCAGGATCGGTGAACCGGGGCGCAGTTCGGCGCGCATCGCCTTCATGACGACGGGGATCAGCCGCGCGAGGGTGGGCCGGCGGCGGTGCGGGGCGGCGGGCGGTTCCTCCCCGGTGGCCTTGATCGCCTCCGCCGCCGCCTCGGCCTCGGCCTGTTCCTCCTTGGTCCCCTCGCCCTCGGCCGTCTCGATGACGTCGGAGAGCAAGGCGCCGAGCCGGTCGGCGGCGCGGCGGGGCGGGCCGGTGAGGAGGGTGCCGGTGTCGGGGGTCCGCAGCACGGCGACGGCGGCCGGGGAGAGCTTCACCGGATCGCCGTTGCGGATCGCGCGGGCCGCGGAGTCGAGCACGGATCCGGCGGCCGCGAGCAGCTCGCGGACCCGGTCCCGCTCCGGCCCTTCGGACGGAACACCCATCGCCGGATCCGCGAGCGAGGCGAGCACCGGCCTGATCCGCTCGGCGACACCGCGCGAGCCACGCAGTTCGGGCGGCCGGCGGCGGGCCTGCCGCGGGGTGACCGCGGCCGCGCTGCGAGCCGTCATCAGCGGCACCGGGTCGAAGGCGGCGAGCGGGTCGTGGCGCAGCCGCCGGGCGTAGTCCGCCTCCGCGGCCAGGGCGTCGGCGAGGGCATCGCGCTGGGCACCCCATCTCCGTACCGGGAACAGCACGATCAGCACCGCCTGCACCACACCGCCGAACAGGATCATCGCGGCGTGCACGGCCGAGTTCGCGACGGAGGTGGGCAGGGTGACCGTCACCAGCATGATCGCCACGTTGGACGACGCGATGATGCCGCCCGTCGGCCCCGCCGCCCAGGCCAGGCCCGCGAGGAACGTCCAGAGCACCAGCAGGGCCAGGAACAGCGGCATGCGGGAGCCGGTCAGATAGCCGAGGAACGTCGATACGGCGAGACTCGCCCCGGAGACCAGGGCGAGGACGGGCCGGGGACGCCAACTGCGCTGGAACGTGGCGATGGCCGCCTGGAACGCGCCGAACGCGGAGCTCGCGGCGACGACGGGCCCGAAGAACGCGAGGCCGATCCCGATGACGAGGGCGAGCCCGGCCGCACCGCGGATGGCGATGAGCGGTTCGAGACGCCGTCGCTCGATCCTCAGCCCCGAGCGGGCCGTCTCCTTCAGCGCCCGGAGCCAGCTCATGCCCAGAGCCTAGCCGGAATCACCGATAAGCCAGAGTTGCCGGAATTTTCATAGCTTTCGACGTTTCTACCGTTTCCCGCGCCTGCCGGGGATCCCCGGCCCGGCACCGCCCGTCCTCGCCCGGTCCGCGGCGACCGTTCCATGGGTCCATCCGTCGAGGTCGGTGGCGCCCCGGACGCGCGTGGTCGTGGTCTCGGGGAACATCCGCTCGGCGGCGTCGGTGACGGCCATGTCGCGGGCGGCGAGGACCGGGAGCAGATGCGGGGTGGCGGATCCCCCGGATTCGGCCCCGGATTCGGCCCCGGGTTCGGTCCCGGTCGCGGATTCCGTCTCCGCTTCGGCGGCAGCGGTGACGCGGGCGGTGTCGGCGGCGAGCCGACTGCCCAGGCGCTGGGCGTACGCCATCAGGAAGGACTGCCGGAACGTCTTGGTCCGCTTGCGCCCGCCGGCGCGCTGGCCCGCCTCCGCCCTCGTCATCGCCGCCGTGCCCTGGACCAGCAGGGAGGTGTACAGCAGCTCCGCGGCCTCCAGGTCCGGCTCGAAGCCGACCACCGTGGAGAAGCCGAGGTCGCTGTTCCACACCGCACGGCAGCGGTTCGCGGCGGCGACCGCGTCGAGCAGGATCGCCTTCGCCGTCTCGTACGGGGCATCGACCCCGATCCGGCACGCGCCCGGCGCCTCCTTGCTGTGGGTACGGGCGGCGAGCAGGGCCTCGTCGATGGAGTGCCGGGCCATCAGCTCCTGCGCCTTGGTGGTGAGGGCCTCCGCCTCTTCCGGGAAGCCGGTCGCCTCCGCCTTGGCGAGCAGGGCGCGGATCCGGGTCAGCATCCGGGGTTCGTCGTGCGCGGGCGGCAGGTGGAGCCCGTGCGGGGAGGTGCCGGGCGGCGGACCGACCGGTTCGATGGCGGGGAGCCGGAGCAGCAGCCGGTACAGGCCGAGGAGGGCGGAGGCGTAGGAGAAGCGGTCCGGCCGGTTCCGGGGCGGCGCGGCGGGAAGAAGGTCGAGCTGCGACCGCCAGCGGGGCGGCAGCGACTCGTACCGCCCGGTCTCCGAGGCGATCAGCCCGGCGACGAGGCCGGCCGCGCTCTCGTCGAGGTCGCGGCGGACGATGCGTACGACATCGGCGGGCTGCCAGCCGCGTGCCCAGGCCCGGCGGACGAACTCCTCGCCGCGCCGGACGAGTTCCGCGTCGGCCGTCGGGTCGGCGGCCAGGAGGGAGGCTCCGGTGTCGAGACCGGCGTCGCCGTCCGAGTAGAGGGCTGCCGAGAATGCCTGGTCGATCACCGGTTCCATGAGGTCAGGGTAGGCAGGACAGTGTGTCGGGGTAGGGCTGGCCCCACCCCGGGTATGGGGCCGAGTGGTCGTGAGCATGGGGCGCGGAAACGGTTCGATCGAGGACATGACTTTCGAGGACATGACTTCCCCGCACGCGTCCGCCGCTTCAGCCGTGTCCGTCGCGTTCTCCGAGCCCGCCGGGGCCGCGAGCGGCGTCGACGCCGTACGGCTTCGCTCCGTACGCCGCGCCTACGGTGCGGTCGAGGCTCTCGCCGGCATCGACCTCACCGTCCGCCCCGGTACCTTCACCGCCGTCATGGGTCCGTCCGGCTCCGGCAAGTCCACGCTGCTGCACTGCGCGGCCGGGCTCGACCGGCCGACGTCCGGCACCGTCGAGGTGGGCGGGGTGAAGCTGACAGGGCTGAGCGAGCGCCGACTGACGCTGCTGCGCCGGGACCGGATCGGCTTCGTCTTCCAGGCGTTCAACCTGGTCCCTTCGCTGACCGCCGCCCAGAACATCGCGCTGCCGCTGCGGCTCGCGGGCCGCAGCCCGTCCCGTACCGAAGTACGGGAATCGCTGGCCCGGGTCGGACTGGCCGACCGGGCGGGGCACCGGCCCGCCGAGATGTCCGGCGGCCAGCAGCAGCGGGTGGCCCTGGCACGGGCCCTGATCACCCGGCCCGCAGTGCTCTTCGGCGACGAACCGACCGGTGCGCTGGACACCGCGACGAGCCAGGAGGTGCTGGTGATGCTGCGGGAGCTGGTGGACCGGGACGGGCAGACCATCGTGATGGTCACCCATGACCCGGTGGCCGCGGCGCATGCCGACCGGGTGGTCTTCCTGGTCGACGGGCGGGTGGCGGACGACCTGACCGGGCTGCCGGCCGAGCGGATCGCCGCCTGGATGGCGAGGGGGCGTACAGGGTGTACGAGATCTTCCGGAGGCGCCGCAGGGGCCCACCGCCCGACCGCGGACGTGGACGTCCTCGGTCGGGCGAGTGGCGCGGACATCGTCGGTCGCACCGGACGCTCGGACACGGACGCCCTCGGCCACTCGGGCCGCGGGGCGATCAACGACCACGCGGAGGGCGCGCCGTGCTGACCGTCGCCCTGGCCACCCTGCGTACCCGCTGGACCACCCTCATCGGCACCTTCGTCGCGCTCGCGTTGGGCGTGGGGCTGATCGCGGTCATGGGGCTCGGCCTCGCCTCGACCCTCGGCGCTCCGGAGCGGGCGCCGCAGCGGTTCGCCGGAGTTCCGGTGGTGGTGATGGGCGACGACACCCTGACCGTGGAGGTGCGGCGCGGGCCGTCCACGGACCGGGTCAGCCACAGGCTCGCTCATCCACACCCTGTGGACATCGAACTCCTGCGCGACCTACGGGCGCTCGGCCCGGTGACGCGGGACGACGGGAACAGCGCGCGGGGCGGCCCGGACGCCGTGGGTGTGGACGCGCCCGTCGACGAGGTGCGCCGGGTCGTCGGCGACCGCGCCCTGGTGCTGACCGGGGACGACCGCAGCCGCGCCGACCCGGCGGCGGCGCGGGACGCCGAGGGGCTGGTCACCGTGCACGCCCTGCTCGGCACAGCGGGCGGCGTCACCGCCTTCGTCGCGGCCTTCGTCGTCGCGTCGACCTTCGCCTTCGCGGTGGCACTGCGCCGACGCGAGTTCGGGCTGCTGCGCACGGCGGGCGCCACGCCGGGCCAACTCCGGCGGCTCCTGCTCACCGAGGCCGCCGTGGTCGGCACGCTCGCCTCGGCCGCGGGGTGTGCGCTGGGCCTGCGGGGTGCGCCACTACTGGCCGGGCTGCTGGTCGACGAGGGGATGGCACCGTCCTGGTTCACCGTCCGCCCGGTCGCGTGGCCGCTCCACGCCGCCTTCTGGACCGGTCTCATCGTGGCGTTCGCGGGGGTCTGGGCGGCGTCGCGACGGCCGGGCCGGATCGGCCCGGCCGAGGCGCTGCGCGAGGCCGACGTCGATACGGGCGTGCTGCCGCCGGCCCGTCGGCTGCTGGGCTTCGCCCTGCTGGCGGGGGCCGCGTTCCTGATGGCGAAGTCCCTCGCCGCGGACCCGTCCGCGCTGCTGAAGCGGAAGACGTACACCACCCAGCCGATGGTCCTGATCACGGCCGCCGCCCTCCTCACGCCGCTGCTGGTACGCCCGTTGACCCGGCTGGTCCGGCTGCCCGGGGCGACCGGAATGCTGGTGACCGCCAACGTGTCGGCATCGCTGCGGCGTACGGCCGCAGTGGCGGCTCCGGTACTGATCACGGTGGCGCTGGCAGGTTCGGTGGCCGGCTCCGCGACGACGGTGTCGGCGGCGAAGGCGGCCGAGGTACGTGCGCACACCCGGGCCGATCTGGTCGTGACGGGCGAGGAGTTGAAGGTCCGGCCCGTGCCCGGCGCCACGGTGTCCGCGTCCGCCTCGACGGCCGTGTACGTGCGCGAGGAGGGCACCTCTCTGCTCGCGTCCGAGGCCCGCGCCGTGGACGACGCGAAGGCCCTGGCGACGGTCGGGCGGCTACCGGTGGTGGCGGGCGACGTCCGGGATCTGGACGACCGCTCGATCTTGGTGAACGAGGAGTGGGAGCAGCACACGGTGGGCGCGACGGTACGGGTGTGGCTCGGCGACGGGCGGCCGGCCGCGTTGCGGATCGCGGCGGTGCTGGCGCTCGGGACGGGGAACAACGGGGTCTACGTCACGAGGGCGAACGCCCCGGCGGCCCCGGTGGACCGGATCGACGTACGGCTCTCACCGGGCGCGGACCTGGCCGCCGTCACCGCGCGCCTGCGCGACACCGGCGGCACGGTGCGGTCGACGGAGCAGTGGCTGGCCGCGACCCATCCGCGTACCGGTCCGCAGACCCGGCTCGGCCTGATCGTGATCCTGGGGATCGCGCTGGTGTACACGGCGATCGCCCTCGCCAACACGATGCTGATGGCGGGGTCCGTACGGTCCTCGGAGCTGAACGCGCTCCGGCTGGCCGGGGCCACCCGGTCCCTGGTCCTGGCCGTGGTGGCCGGGGAGACCCTGTTCGCGGTGGCGATCGGGGCGCTGCTCGGACTGGCCGTGACCGCGGTGAACCTGGCGGGCCTCGGTGCCGCGCTGGCCTCGCTCTCCGCACCGGTGACGGTGTCGGTGCAGTGGCCGCTGGTGGCTGGTGCGGCCGGGGTGTGCGCGGTGGTCGCGGTGGGGGCGGCGCTGCTGCCGGGAGCGGTGCGGTGCCGCTCGACGCCGGTGCGCTGAACCACCGGCGCCGAGCGGCGAGCGAGAGGCCCGGCCGGGCCGTACGGGACCGGTCCGACAACGTGATTGGTCCATCCAGCCCGACGCGCTGACGGCGTATACGCTTTCATCCTTTTGTTCAGGTTTCGCATGGTTTCATCTCGCCATGGAGGCGATCAAGTGATGACTGGCGAACGACAGCAGGACACACACGCACCGGCGATCACATCGCGGCGACGCGTACTGGCGGCGGCCGCACTCGCACCGGTACTGACCGCCGCGGGGACGGCCACCGCATGCTCTCTCCCCGCCGGAATGCCCGGGCCGGGACACCGCAGGCGGGTCAAGCCGGTGCCGACAGGCCTGGCGGACTGGGCGGCCGTGGCGAAGGCACTGGGCCGTACCGGCAACATGCTGCGCGGAACGACGTACCACACGGCCTTCCCCCGGCGGGACCTCCACGTGGTGTCCGACGGCGTCGTCGTCACGCCGGAACTCGCGCTGGGCACGCATGTGGCCTTCGTCCGTTACGCCGACGGCAGCACGATGCTGATGGGCGATGTGGTGGTCACCGAGCGCGAATTGCAGCAGGTGATCGACGCCTGGCAGGCACACGGAATCGAGCAGACCGCACTGCACAAGCACCTGCTCGCCCAGACCCCCGACATCTGGTGGACCCACGCCCACGCCCACGGCCACGACGCGGTGGCCCTGGCCCGCGGCCTGCGCGCCGGATTCGACCGCACCGGGACCCCGCCCGCCCGGCCGTCCGGCCCGCCGGTCCCGGTCGACCTGGACATCGCCGGGATGGAGGCGGTGCTCGGTGCGAAGGGTTCCACCGAGGACGGGCTGTACAAGGTCATCTTCGTCCGCCGCGAGACCATCGCGGACGGGCATCTGATCCTCCCCCCCGGCCTGGGATCGACCAGTGCGCTCAACTTCCAGCCGCTGGGCGGCGGCCGGGCCGCGCTCAGCGGTGACTGCGTCATGCTCGCCGGTGAGGTACAGAACGCGCTGAAGGCATTGCGGCGCGGCGGGATCAAGCTCGTCGAGCTGCACAACCACCACCTGGCGGACGACCCCCGCCTGTTCTTCACCCACTTCTGGGCCGTGGGCGACGGCGTCGAGCTCGCCCGCGCGGTGCGCCCCGCGTTGGACGCCACCAACGTCGCACCGTCCGGCTGAGACCGGCCCTCACGCCGACCCCCGCGAACGCGCCGAACCCGCCGCACCGGCAGAGCGGGGTCGCCGGACCGATTTGCGCCGGTCCAGCGACCCCGGCCGCCGATTCCGTTCTGCATATGGACCAATCGGCCCGAAGTGGCGCGTGCCCGTGCGGGTGACCGGGCACCCATGTCCCGTTCAGCCCGCACCTTCCTCGAACCGCCCGTCAGATCCCCCTCTGGAGCTCCGTATGGAACCGGTCGCCGCACGGCACTGCCCGTTCGACTATGCCGAGGCCCTCGAATTCGACCCGGTGCTCAGGCACTTGATGACCGAAGAACCCGTCTCCCGCATCCGGCTGCCGCACGGCGACGGCGAGGCGTGGCTCGTCACCGGCTACGACGACGTGCGCACGGTGACCACCGACCGGCGCTTCAGCCGGAGCGCCATCATCGGCCGGAACTTCCCGCGCATGACCCCTGAGCCGATCGTTCAGGACGAAGCGATCAACGTGATGGACCCGCCGGGCAGCAGCCGGCTGCGCAGCCTGATCTCCAAGGGGTTCGCGCCCCGCCATATGGAGCGCATGAAGGTACGTACCCAGCATGTCGTGGACGAACTGCTGGACCGCATGGAGGAACACGGTGCCCCCGCCGATCTCTTCGAGCATCTGGCGGCCCCGCTGCCCCTGACCACCATCTGCGAGGTCCTCGACATTCCCGAGGCCGACCGCGCGCAACTGCGCGCCCACGCCCGGACCATGATGGACACCACTGTCGAGAACAAGGACGCCGCGGTACGCGCCAAGGCCGATCTCCGCGCCTACTTCCAGAAGTTGACGGCCGAGCGGCGTGCGAACCCCGGCGACGACCTGATCAGCGCGCTGGCCACGGCGCGCGACGGGGACGAGATCCTCGACGACCAGGAACTGACCGTGATGGCCATGGTCCTGCTCATCACCGGCCAGGACACCACCACGTACGAGATCGGCAACATCGCCTACACGCTGCTCACCAGGCCGGACGAGCTCGCCATGCTGCGCAACCGCCCCGGCATGCTCCCGCAGGCCATGGAGGAGCTGCTGCGCTTCATCCCGTTCCGCAAGGGGGTCGGCATCCCCCGGGTCGCCTTGGAGGACGTGGAGCTGAGCGGGGTACTGATCCGGGAGGGGGACATCGTGCACGTCTCCTATCTGACGGCCAACCGCGACCCCCGGAAGTTCGACCGGCCCGACGAGCTGGATCTGTTGCGCGAGAATCCGTCCCACATGACGTTCGGCTGGGGCGGACACCACTGTCTCGGCGCCCCGCTCGCCGCCACGGAACTCCAGGTGGCCATCGGAACCCTGCTGGAGCGCTTCCCCGCTCTGAAGCTGGCGACGCCGGCCGAGGAAGTGCGGTGGAACAAGACGTCGATCTGGCGCTATCCCCTCGAACTGCCCGTCACCTGGTGACAGGGTGCACCGCGCGGTCCGCGCAAGGACCGTGCGGACCGTACGGTTCGTGACTGTCATCGATGATGCGTCGCAGCAGGGCGCCCGGCAACCCGGATCCATCCCGGGCGCCGGACGCCCTTTTGCGCTTCTTTTGCACTCCTCCTACGCTCCTGTTGCACTCCTCTTGCACGCCTTTTGTCCGTCGTCGCGTCGACTCGGCATGCGCGACGATCCGCCGGACCTGCGCGCCGATCCGCCCGCCGTACGGCCCTGATCCGTTCGACGTGCGGCCCTGATCCTTCTGCCGTAGCGTGATCCCCGACGGCCACCCAGCCGTGGCGGATCAGCATCCGCCCACGAACGGCTAGAACTCAGTCTTCGACGGTCGGCCCGTCCGCGCCCGCTCCAGGGGTATCGAACCCGGCGCAGGAGTACACCAGAGCTCTGTCTCGCGCGCCGCCGCGCGTGACGGAACAGTGGTGACCACTCCCGCGTCGGTCGACACCCCGTGATCGTTCCGGGCCCGGCCGTGTGGACCAAGTCCGCTAGGAGGAGTTCCATGGCGGTTCTCTGCAAGCCGGCCATCGAGGTTCCCGAGTACGTCATCACCAACGAGGAAACTCTCGAGCTGGCTCAAAGGTTGCATGGCGACCATCCGCAGATCGACCTGGTCCTTCGCTTGATCGAACATACCGGGGTGCAGAAACGGCACCTGATCCAGCCTATCGACAAGGTGCTGCAGCACCCGGGCTTCGACGCCCGCAGCATCACGTACGAGGAACACACCAAGGCCCGTGTGCCGGCGGTGGTACGCCGGGCACTCGACGCGGCCGAACTGGAACCGCAGCAGATCGACTTGATCGTCTACGTCTCCTGCACCGGCTTCATGATGCCGCCGCCGACGGCGTGGCTCATCGGCGCGATGGGCTTCCGCCCGGAGACGCGACAGCTGCCGATCGCCCAACTCGGCTGTGCCGCGGGCGGCGCGGCCGTGAACCGGGCCCATGACTTCTGCGCGGCGTACCCCGACGCGAATGTGCTGGTCGTCGCCTGCGAGTTCTGCTCGCTCTGTTACCAGCCCACCGATCTGAGCGTCGGATCCCTGCTGTCCAACGGCCTGTTCGGCGACGGCATAGCCGCCGTCGTGCTCCGGGGCAACGGTGGCACCGGTGTCCGTCTGGAACGCAACGGCTCGTTCGTCATCCCGGACACCGAGGACTGGATCTCCTACGCGGTCCGCTCCACCGGGTTCCACTTCCAGCTCGACAAGCGGGTGCCCGGAACCATGGAGCCCCTCGCTCCGGCGCTGAAAGCCGTCGCGGACGAGCACCAGTGGAACGCCAGCAAGCTGGACTTCTACATCATCCACGCGGGCGGCCCGCGCATCCTGGACGACCTGAGCCTCTTCCTCGACGTGCCGCCCGAAGCGTTCCGCTTCAGCCGGGCCACGCTCACCGAGTACGGCAACATCGCCAGTGCGGTGGTGCTCGACGCCCTCGGCCGCATGTTCGACGAGGCATCGGCCCTGGACGGCCACCGCGGCCTGATGGCCGGCTTCGGTCCCGGCATCACCGCCGAGATCTCCCTGGGCACCTGGACGACGAACGCCAAGTCCTGACGTCCCGCCTCCGGCCCGCCCGGCGTGCTCAGCCTTCCGGCCCTCCCGGGTGCGGGGTGGGGTGAAGCCCTGCAGCGACCCACCCCACTCCGCCCCACTCGCACTGCTCCGCACCGAACACCCCTCCCGCCCCCTTCGCCTCCCACGCCCCGCGCTCGCCTCCCGTCCGCTGTCAGTGCCGGGTGCCAGACTCGGCGACATGACCGAACGTTGGGCTCTGGCCACCACAGAGACCGGCGGCGCCCTCCTCGCCCCGCTGGACCCCACTGGTCTGCCCACCGCCCCGGTCCTGACCGAACCCGACCTCGTGGAGGCCGTCCGCTCCCGCCCGGACGTCACACGCTGGGTCTGGCGGTCCACCGCCGAGATCTACCCGCGCCTGCTCGCCGCCGGCGTCCCCGTGGCCCGCTGTTACGACATCGAGGTCGCCGAATCCCTGCTCCTCGCCCACGAGGGCCGCCTCGGCGAACCCCGCTCCGCAGCCGCCGCCCACGCCCGCCTGCGCAACGCCCCCGTACCCCCCGATCCCCCGCCCCGCTCCGCCGAGCCCGGCTCGCAGTCCTCCCTCTTCGAGCCCCAGTCCGGCACGGACCTGCCCTTCGACGATCTGCTCCAGGTGTACGCCGCGCAGCTCCGCCGCCACGGCGCCACCGCACACCCGGGCCGGATGCGCCTGCTGACGGCCGCCGAATCGGCCGGCATGCTGGTCGCCGCCGAGATGAACCGGTCCGGCCTCCCCTGGCGCGCGGACGTGCACCGGGAGGTGCTCCAGGAACTGCTCGGCGAGCGCTACGCGGGCGGCGGCGAGCCCCGCAGGCTGGCCGAGCTGGCCGACGAGGTGTCGGCCGCCTTCGGCAGACGGGTCCGCCCCGACCTCCCCGCCGACGTGGTGAAGGCGTTCGCGCAGGCCGGCATCAAGGTGAAGTCCACCCGGCGCTGGGAGCTGGAGGAGCTGGACCATCCGGCGGTGGAACCCCTCATCCAGTACAAGAAGCTGTACCGGATCTGGACGGCGCACGGCTGGAGCTGGCTCCAGGACTGGGTGCGCGACGGCCGCTTCCGCCCCGAGTACCAGCCGGGCGGCACCGTCAGCGGCCGCTGGACGACCAACGGCGGAGGGGCGCTGCAGATCCCCAAGGTGATACGGCAGGCGGTCGTCGCCGACGAGGGCTGGCGCCTCGTCGTCGCGGACGCCGACCAGATGGAGCCCAGGGTCCTGGCCGCGATCTCCCGCGACCGCGGCCTGATGGAGGTGGCCGGCCATGACGGCGATCTCTACACGGCACTGTCGGACCAGGCGTTCCAAGGCGACCGGGAGCACGCCAAGCTCGCCCTGCTGGGCGCGGTCTACGGCCAGACCTCGGGCGACGGCCTGAAGAACCTGGCCGCCCTGCGCCGAAGATTTCCCCTGGCCGTGGCCTATGTCGACGACGCGGCGAAAGCGGGCGAGGAGGGACGTCTCGTACGGACGTGGCTGGGCCGGACCAGTCCGCCCGCCGCCGGGAGTGGGGACGACGACGAGGCCGGCATCCCGCAGGAGAGCACGGACCAGCCCTCTGCCGATAGCGAGTTCACCCCTGGTTACGCCTCGTCGAACGCCCGGGCGCGGGGCCGCTTCACCCGTAACTTCGTGGTGCAGGGCAGCGCAGCGGACTGGGCGCTGCTGCTTCTGGCCGCTCTGCGCCGGGCGATCGGCTCCGCCGGCCTCCGGGCCGAGCTGGTCTTCTTCCAGCATGACGAGGTGATCGTGCACTGCCCGCGGGAGGAGGCCGCGGCGGTCGTGGAGGCGATCCGGGCGGCCGGTGAGCTGGCCGGGCGGACCGCCTTCGGTGAGACGCCGGTGCGGTTTCCGTTCACGACGGCGGTGGTGGAACGGTACTCGGATGCGAAGTGATCACCCTCCGGAACCCGAGCCGGAACCCGAGCTGGGATCCGGACCGGAACCGGAGCCAGAGCCCTCCCCGGAACCAGCTCCTCCACCTTGCCGTCGTTCGCCCGCGCCGGACTCCGGAGCAATCCGGGAAGAGCGCCCCGAAGCCGGTTCCTCCCCGAACGCGGCCAGCCCGTGTTCGTAGTGCGCCGGAGGCAGATGCTGATGCCGATGGCGGGCATTGAGCTGATGGATGACGAACGCTGCGATCGCGATCATCGCGAGGACGACCACGACAGTGACCAGGGTGTCCATACGGTACCGGCCCCCTTCGATGCGCAGGCCAAAACCGGCTCACCGGGAGCCGTACACATCCAGGCTACTCCGCGGCCCGCCGGCCGCCCCTCGGGCAGCGGACCGTTCGGGCCGGACGGCCCGCCGATGCGTACACGCTCGACCGGCCCGCTTGCCCCGGGAGCGGGCACCGGGGCAAACAGCCGGGGCGCCGGATTCAGCTGGTGCCGTCGGGGTGGAGGACGACCTTGGTCCAGCCGTCGTCGCGGGCGTCGTAGTGCTGGTAGCCGTTCGGGGCCTGGTCGAGCGGCAGCTCGTGGGAGACGATCCACGACGGCTTCGCCTTGCCCTGCTCGATCAGGGCGCACAGCTGGCGGTTGTAGGCCTTCACGTTCGCCTGACCCGTGCCCATCGACTGGCCCTTGAACCAGTACAGGCCGTAGTCGAAGGCGACCTCGCCGTCCTTCTTGTACAGCTGGTCCGGACTGCCCGGGTCGTGCGGCATGAAAACACCGACGACGCCGATGGTGCCGGTGAACTTCACCGAGTGGACCAGGTTGTTCAGCGTCAGGTTCGGATGCTCCGTCCCCTGCGCGTCGTGCGCCTGGTAGCCCACGCACTCACACCCGCGGTCCGCGCCCAGGCCGTTGGTGTGCTCGTTGATCTGGTCGATCGGTGAGGCCTTGGAGTCGTCGATGGGGATGGCACCGATCTCCTCGGCCAGCCGCAACCGGTCCGGGTGACGGTCCACGACCATCACCTTGGCGGCGCTCTTCAGGTTCGCCGACAGTGCCGCCATCAGGCCGACGGGTCCGGCGCCGTAGATGACGACGGTCTCGCCCGGCTGCACACCGGCGAGTTCGGTGCAGTGCCAGCCGGTCGGAAAGACGTCGGACAGCATCACATAGTCGGTCTGCTTCTCCCGCGCCTCTTCCGGCAGCACCAGGCAGTTGGAGTCGCCGTACGGCACCCGCAGGAGTTCCGCCTGACCGCCGTTGTACGGGCCCATTCCCGCGAAGCCGTACGCGGCGCCGGCCATCTTCGGATCCACGGGCGTGGTCAGACAGAACGCCGTCAGCCCCCTGTCGCAGTTACGGCAGAAACCGCAACTGATGTTGAGCGGCAGACAGACCAGGTCCCCGACCCGTACCCGGTCCACACCGTCACCGACCTCGACGACCTCACCCATGTTCTCGTGGCCCAGGACACGCCCCGTCTCCATATCCGTGCGCCCCTCATACATATGCAGGTCCGACCCGCAGATGTTCGTCGAGGTGATCTTCACCAGCACGTCCGTCGGCCGTTCGATCCTCGCGTCCGGCACCTCCTTGACGCTCACCGACCGCGGCCCGTCATACACCAGCGCCTTCATGGAATTACCTCCACACACTTCATTTCGAAACATGCTCCGTTTCGAAATTCAATTGATGCAGACTCAGCAATCGCGCCGCCCGCGCCCACCGCTTCGAAAGATCCTGCGCGGAACACTGCAAGCAACACAGACTTCGCACGGATGAAGAACGGCCTTCCCTCCCCCGGAGCCCAGATCCACCCAGGCCGAACCGCGGCGCCCGGGCCCGGCCCTCCGGCCACCCCAACGCGTCTGCCCCGGGCGGGACTCGCCACCTCTTCAACCCTCCCACCAGGGCACCAACTGTCAACCGGGAGACAGGGCAGGGACCACTCGACCACCCGGACTGCCGCGCCCTGCCGGGACCCGTTCCCGAACGACCCACCGGCATCACGCAGAACATCCACGACCGGACTACTGCGGAAAGCTCGACGGACACGAAATTTTCTTCGGGGCGAAAACCGAATCACCGAAGGCGGACGAAACCGTCGGCATGCGCTCCTCGTGCGTGTCGGGGCAAAGCCCGTCGAAGAACAGGAAGTCGTCGATTTTCCTCTGCGCGGGCCCGACCACCATCCACGGTCAACCCGACGCCGTCGCCTGACCGATCCGCCGGGAAGGGCCCTGTCGGCCGCACGGCGAGCCGTTCTCCACGCCCCCGGCCGTCGAACCCCCGGCCGTCCTCGCCCACAGGTCGTCCTGGCCACGCACGGCAGCGGACGAACGTGCGCACAAGAAAAACCCCAGGTCACGGCGAGTGAGTCCTGGGGTTAATCCGAGCCGCCTTCGGGATTCGAACCCGAGACCTACGCATTACGAGTTGTCCGATCTTGGTTCGGGGGCGTCCGCGGGCGTCCGCGAACCGAGGTTCGCCCCTGCTTCCCGACCTCGATGGACGACGGCCGACACCCCTGGAACGAGCGGCAATTGAGACTGCAACTGAGACCGGGCGGTGTCCGATGAGTCAGTTTGCCTCCGAGCGTGCCCGCCAGGGTGGACCTGGCGGGCACCGAGAGAGGGTCAGAACCCGCCATCTCGTACGCCAGCACGGAAGGCGGCTCACTGGGAGGTGGGCCACCTCCACGCAGTCACCGTCTGAAACGCTGTGGCTGCTCTTGCGCCACGGCGCGTCGCCAGATCCTGGCTGTAGAGGTCCTGCTTGCGCATGGCAATCCTCCCCTGTCGAGTAGTCCTGCCAGCACGAACCAGGTTCAGCGGACCTCGCTGGGCCGCTACGTCCGCCTCCTGCGCAGCGGGGTATGCACCACCGACCCGGGAGTGCGACCGTGATCGCCGCCGACTCCCCGCTCAGACGAGCCCGCTTTCGTCGACGGGTGCGCGCCCTCGCTCTTCACTCAGTGGCCCCGCCGAGTTCCGGGGCCTTCGACGCCGGGTCAGGAACCGCTGGCGGCCGAGGCGGCGGCAGCCGCGGCGGCGGCCGAACTGCCGTCCGAGGACGCAGACGCAGCCGAAGCCGCAGCGGCGGCCGAACTGCCGTCCGAGGACGCAGCCGAAGCCGCAGCCGCAGCCGCAGCCGCAGAAGAATCGTCAGGCTTAGTGCCGTCAGGCTTAGTGCCATCGGCCTTCAGGGTCGCGTTCCTCTCGCTGCCGTCGGAGACGGTCACGGGACCGAGGGAGCCACCACCGCTGACGGCCGAGCAGCCGCCCTGATAGAGGACGATGACGTCACCCTGGGCAAATTTACAATTACTACCGGTGACGGTGATGTCGCCGTCGGCTGCGGCCATCGAAGCCGAGGCTCCGATCATGCCCACGGCGGCGAGCATCACGACGGCGAGCTTGCGTGTCTTCCGCATCATTTCTCCTTGTTCTCGTTCCTGTTCCCACAAGAACGACGTTGCATGCTGTCACCAAACAATCACGTATCGTTCACGCTGTGCTACCGCCGTCCGGATGATCAAGATGCTCTCCCACTCGGCTTCGCTGCCCCAAGCCGTGCCCAGAATGGAGGCGTGCGAGCCGCTCCCGGCGTCGCCGTCGCGTCCGTTGAACGAGAAAACCCCAGGCCGGAAGCGTTTCCGACCTGGGGTTTGAGATGAGCCGCTTTCGGGATTCGAACCCGAGACCTAGGCATTACGAGTTGTCCGATCCCGGTCCGCAAGGGTCCGCCGCCGTTCACCGTGCTGCCCCCACAGCTGGTCAGGGGGCGATTCGTACTGTCACGGACGGTGGCGGACAGCTCCAGATCGGTCGCCTATCGAGACCACAACTGAGACCGGTGCGTGATCGCCCCCACGTCAGAGCGCCGGGCCAGAGTGGAGCCGACTCCCTCGCCGCAAGTTGGCCACGGGCAGTGATCCGGATAGCTGAAAACGAGCAACAACCGTATGCGGTCTCGGGCACCATGCCAGCCATGACCTACCTCGACCCGTTCGCTGGCCGGAGTTCCGTAACACTGCGAGAAGTGTTGGAGTTCGCTCACCAATGGGACCTGTACGACGCCAGCGTCGACGGGCAGCAACGCATGCCGGCGCACTACTCAGGCGTCAGGTATGAGAACTGGTGGGGCTCGGGGGCGACGCTTCAGCAGGTACATCTGCTGGCGAAGAACCACGGCATCCCGGTGGCGTGGGTGCCGCCCGCAGGTGTGATCCGGGACCTCGTGCGCGCCGATGAAAGTCATGAGGCCAAGTTGGCTGTCCTGGTGGCTGCCAAGGATGAGATACGTGCCGCGTGCCGACAGCGCTACGCTCCGGGCTTCGATGAAGTGTGACCCTATGACTATCCGCTGTCCGCGTCCTACGTCCTGGACGCTTGGGACGACGGACACATCCTCGCGGCAGCGTGCCTTGCCCTGGCTGCGGCAGAGGACCTGATGTACGAAGTATCGCGGGTAGACCGCAGCAAGAAGTACAAGGGCTTGAAGCAACGGGCAGGCCGCGACCTGCTGGAATGGTGGCCCGATCACGAGCAAGTGGCACTCGCGCCAATCGAGCCGCTTTTCAGCACGTACTTTCCGGAGCGGGACGATCCGATCCCGGAGAACCTGTCACGACACGCCGCGCTTCATCGACTGCCGCTTGAGCACCTAAGCGACGGGCACTGCATCGTCGCAATCATGCTCATGATCTCGCTGCTCCGGGAGCTGGAACAGCGATTGGTGCAGGAACAAATCGATGCTTGGAGCGAACAGCAGGAGTACGTGGAGGAACAGGAGTACCTGGAGGAAGACGCGGACCATGAACCTGTGGACTAACTGACATGCAGACCCCACCCCAGGACAGTCCGCCGAGATAGCCGAGCGAATCTAGTGCCCCTCCCGGCAAGCTTTGCCCCGTCGCGCCGCCCAGCACGCACGCTCGCCGCGTTGGCCAAAAGCCCTGGTAGCTCCGCTACAAGGGCTCCCGGCCGCCTTGCGATCGCACGCACCGGACGACGCTCTTCATGGGGCAAACATTGCCGGTCACGGCACTAGCGCTTCGCCTAGGCGCCGCGGGAGTCGCCGTCCAGGTTGGCCGAGCGCACCTGTCGACGACCTCTTCGCCCCGAACGCGATCACGTGCGCAAGTGACCTTGTGTGTCTGTCATTTGACCTGGGATGACGCGCAAGGTTCTGTCCGTAGTCGTCCACGGGAGTACGGGGAAGGCTGCTGCCGGTGGCCCCCCGCTTGGCCCTCGCGCCCCGGCCAATCGTCGGTTTGGTTGGTGCACGCTTTCCAACTCTGCACGGCCCCGTTCGTCCTGGTTCACGGTCGTCCGTGGGCCGGGCCCCTGGCGGCCAGACTCGGCGGACTCGTAGTCTCCAGGCCATGGAGTGGACATCCTTAGTTGCCACGGCGGTGGGCGCGGTTATCGGGGTGGGCAGCACGCTCGCCACAGACCGGGTGCGTTGGCGACGGGACACAGGCGAGCGGGACAGAGAGACCCTACGCACGGTCTCTGCTCAGTTCCTGGAGGCCCTGACCGAGGCGCGCGACGCCATAAGCGATGCCAGCCGATCGGGGCACCTACCAGTGAATGAACGGACCCAGCTCGCCCGCGCCAGCATTTTGGCCCACGGCGTGCACTCGAAGCAGTACCAACTGGAGCTACTGGCCACACCGGAGGTGGCCCAGTCCGCCAGGGATGCCGCCTACCAACTGCTCCTCTACCGGGACGCGGTGATCGCCGGACATCTGCGTGACGATCCTGAGTGCGCAGAGGTACGGCGAGCCTTCCGGGAGGCCCGCCAAAAGCTGATGGCTGCCATGCAGTCTTCACTGGCTCGTCCCTGAGAGCCTTCGACCGCAGTTTCCCGCCCCTACCTGGCACATGTGTGGCTCGTTCAGCCCTCTGATCCGTACGCGCGTGCCCTCCGGCTCGCGACACTGGCCACGCACTCGTCACGAGAGGTAATGGCTGCACCGACGTCCATCGAAGTCTCTGGGTGTACGCCAGTGTTGATGTCGGGAAGCCGTGCTCTGGCGTGCGACCTGAGTCTCAGTCAGTATGGGCTGACGAGCATCCCGGGGGCGCGGCCAGACGACACCTTTCCGCCAGCGACAGTGCTTGGGGAGAAGGCATGCAAAGCACGCTACGGAGTTGCGCACGTCCGTACGATTTTCAGTCAGGCAGGCTTCCCATTTAAGGAGACCTCGCCCGACGAAGACGCTATGGCCGTGGACGGCGATGTAGATTTCCTAGCAGCCTCAGCCCGGGTGCAAGTTAAGCGCTCGTCACAGTTCAAGATATCCGGGAAGAGTGCAACGTGGCCCGCTGAAGTTCACTGGCGAGATCGATGGAATGCGGCCAGAATACCCGTTTATTTTATTCTGGTTATTCTGGATCGAAGCGACAGGTTCGATTGGATCAACCATCACCCCGCCGGCACCGATCACAAGGCCGCCGCATTCTGGACCCGTAGCGAAGTGGATGGAGACCTACGTCACTGACATCGCGAGCCTGAAACTCAAGCCGCGGTCCCTGGACGACTACTGGTCCAAGACTCGCAACGACATCATCCCGGGGGTCGGCCAACACCGGATCGACAAGCTGCAGCCCGAGCACCTGGAACGGATGTACCGGGCTCTGCTCGACGCCGGACACGCCCCCTCCCACGTGGTGAAGGTGCATCGCATCCTGTCGCGTGCTCTCAAGATTGCCCACCGCCGCCGACTCATCGCCGAGAACGTCGCGACCCTCGTGGACCCCCCGAGCGTCGACGAGACGGAGGCCAATCCGTTCACCAAGGAAGAGGCCAAAGCGTTCCTCGAAGCAGCCGCAAAGCGTCCCACCTTCATGCGGTGGATCGTGGGCGTCGGCATGGGGTTCAGGCAGGGTGAGACCCTCGGCCTGCGGTGGTCGTACGTAGACCTGGAGGCGGAGCTGTTCCGTCCTGAGTGGCAGCTTCAGCGCCTCACCTGGCGCCATGGCTGCGGCGAGGCTCACACCTGCGGCGCGCGCCTTCACCGCTTCGAGTCCTGCCCACCGGCCTGCACCACGCACAAGGGCTACAAGCGCGGTTGTCCGAAGCCTTGCGCCAAGACGTGCACGAGCCATGCGAGCGCGTGTCCGCAGCGCAAGGGGGGCGGTCTCGTCATCACACGCCCCAAGACGAAGAAGAGCCGGAACGCCGTCCCGATTCCACCTGTCTTCATTCCCTTCCTTCACGACCACAAGGCCCGGCAGGAGGCAATGCGGGCCGCCGGTGGGGAGCTGTGGCAGGAGCACGACGTCGTGTTCTCACGGCCGGATGGGCGCCCGCTTGACCCACGCGCCGACTACGAAGAGTTCAAGGAACTGCTCGGGGAAGCAGGTATCGACGACCGCCGCCTGTACGACGGCAGTCGCCACACGGCCGGCACGATCCTGAACGAGCTGGGCGTGGACATGCCCACGATCATGGAGATCCTTCGGCACACGCAGATCAGTCAGACCCGGCGGTACGTGAAGGGGCGCTCCCACCTGTCGAAGGACGCCATGAGGCGTATGGGCGAGTTCTTCGTGCCCGCTCCCCCGGAGCCGGATCCTGGCCCCACTGAGACCAGAACTGAGACCGCCGACACTCGCGCGGCCCGCGCTCGACGGCGGCGCCGCATCCAATAAAAGCAAAAGCCCCAGGTCACGGCGAGTGAGTCCTGAGGCTTCTACAGAGCCGCCTTCGGGATTCGAACCCGAGACCTACGCATTACGAGTGCGTTGCTCTGGCCAACTGAGCTAAGGCGGCACGCCCTGTCGCACCATGGTGCGATCAGCAGCGTCGCCAAGTCTACACAGTTTCCGGGGGTGCTCCGCACCAGCCCGGTTCCGGACCGTTTTCGCAGGTCAGTGGCAAGTCTGTGGCAGATCTGCGGTGGGCCGGTCGGGATCAGGAGCACTGCTTGCCCTCGCTCGGCGGGGTGCCGTCCAGGAGGTAGGTGTTGATCGCCGTGTCGATGCAGTCGCTGCCGCGGCCGTAGGCCGTGTGGCCGTCGCCGCGGTAGGTGAGGAGGGTGCCGGAGGAAAGCTGGCCGGCCAGGGATTCGGCCCACTTGTACGGGGTGGCCGGGTCGCGGGTGGTGCCGACCACGACGATCGGGTCCGCGCCCTTCGCCTCGATGCGGTGGGGGGTGCCGGTGGGCCGGACCGGCCAGTGGGCGCAGTTCAGGGCGGCCCAGGTGAAGGTCCTGCCGAAGACCGGGGACGCCTTCTCGAAGCCCGGAAGCGCCCGGGCGGCCGCATCGGCGTCGGCAAAGGCGGGGGGCAGGTCCAGGCAGTTCACGGCGGCGTTGGCGGACATCAGGTTCGCGTACGTGCCGTTCGGTTCGCGTTCGTAGTAACTGTCCGACAGGGAGAGCAGGCCGGAGCCGTCGCCCTTCTCGGCGCCGATGAGGGCCTCGCGAAGCTGGGGCCAGGCCGACGTGTCGTACATCGCGGCGATGACTCCCGTCGTGGCGAGGGATTCCGTGAGTTCGCGGGAGTCGCCGGTAGGGATCGGCCGGGCGTCGAGTTGGGCGAAGAGCTGCTTCAGGCGGGTGGCCGCGTCGGCGGTGGAGGTGGTGCCGAGCGGACAGTCCGCCTTCTTGAGGCAGTCGGCGGCGAAGGACTGGAACGCGGTCTCGAAGCCCGCGGTCTGGTCACGGTTCACTTCGACGGCGGGGAGCGACGGGTCCATCGCCCCGTCCAGGACCAGGCGGCCGACCCGGGCGGGGAAGAGCTCGGCGTACGTCGCGCCGAGGTAGGTGCCGTACGAAGCCCCGACGTAGTGCAGTTTCTCGTCACCGAGCAGGGCGCGCAGCATGTCCATGTCCCGTGCCGTCTCGACGGTGGAGACATGCGGCAGGATCTCGCCGGAGTGGCGCTCGCAGCCGCTGGCGAACTCCTTGTAGGCGCCGCTCAGCCTGGCGACCTCGCCGGCGTTGTCGGGTGTCTGGTCGACCTGGGTGTAGGCGTCCATCTGCGGACCGGTGAGGCACTCGACGGGCTCACTGCGGTCCACGCCGCGCGGGTCGATGGCGACCATGTCGTAGCGGGCCCGGACCTGGGCGGGGTAACCGACGGCCGCATAGTTCTGGAGATAGCCGATGGCCGCACCACCGGGACCGCCCGGATTCACCAAGAGGGAGCCGATCCGCTTTCCGGGTCCGGTGGCCTTGGCGCGGGACACGGCCAGCTTGATGTCACCGCCGTCCGGCTGCGCGTAGTCCAGGGGTGCCTTCATCGTCGCGCACTGGAACCCCTCGACGCCGCAGTCCCGCCAGTTCAACTGCTGCGCGTAGTACGGCTTGAGCGCGCTGGGGACGGATGCGGCGGACGGGACGGACGGTGAGGCACTCGTGGAACTGCCGCTGCTGCAGCCGGAGATGAGGAGGCCGGCAGTGCCGAGCGCGGTGGCAAGGATGCGGAGCGGGCGCCTGGTGTCCATCCCCGGAGCGTAGTCGTCACGCGACGGCTCACCCGATTTACCGCTCATACGGATGAAAAAATACGACAGGAAGTGACACTTGGCGATAAGTGATGACGTGCGTCGACGAGTGATGGCGGCGGCGGCGCTGCCTGGCCTCAGCCCGCGCGCAGCGCCATCGTCATCGCCTCCACCGCGAGCAGCGGGGCCACATTGCGGTCCAGCGCCCGACGGCAGGCGGTCACCGCCTCTATCCGGCGCAGGGTGCGCTCGGGTGTGGAGGAGCGGGCGATGCGGTCGAGGGCGTCCTGTGCGTCCGCGTTGGCGATGGCGATGCGCGAGCCCAGCTGGATCGCCAGTACGTCGCGGTAGAAGCCGGTCAGGTCGGTGAGCGCGAGATCGAGGCTGTCGCGCTGGGTACGGGTCTTGCGGCGCTTCTGTCTGTCCTCCAGCTCCTTCATCACCCCGGCCGTGCCGCGCGGCATCCGCCCACCCGCGGCGGCGCCGAGCGCCGCCTTCATCTCCTCCGTCTCCTTGGCATCGACCTCCTCCGAGACCTGCTTGGCGTCATCGGTGGCGGTGTCGATCAGCTCCTGCGCGGCCTTGAGGCAGCCGCCGATGTCCTCGACACGCAGCGGCAGCTTGAGCACCGCGGCACGCCGGGATCGGGCCGCCTCGTCGGTGGCGAGGCGGCGGGCCCTGCCGATGTGGCCCTGGGTGGCACGGGCGGCGGACGCGGCCCGCTCCGGATCGATGCCGTCGCGCCGGATCAGGACGTCGGCCACGGCGTCCACCGGCGGCGTGCGCAGGGTGAGATGACGGCAGCGGGAACGGATGGTGGGCAGCACGTCTTCGAGGGAGGGAGCGCAGAGCAGCCACACCGTGCGCGGCGCGGGCTCCTCGACCGCTTTCAGCAGGACGTTCCCCGCGCCTTCGGTGAGCCGGTCGGCGTCCTCCAGGACGATGACCTGCCAGCGGCCGACGGCCGGGGAGAGCTGCGCGCGGCGGACCAGCTCGCGGGTCTCCTTCACACCGATGGAGAGCAGATCGGTACGGACTACCTCGACATCGGCGTGGGTACCGATGAGGCTGGTGTGGCAGCCGTCGCAGAAACCACAGCCCGGTGCGCCGCCCAGGGCCCGGTCGGGGCTGGTGCACTGGAGGGCGGCGGCGAAGGCGCGGGCTGCGGTGGAACGGCCGGAGCCCGGTGGGCCGGTGAACAGCCAGGCATGGGTCATCTTCGACCCCGGGGGCACCGGCTCCCCCGTGGAGTTGGCGGTGACCAGCGCATCGGCGTCCCGGGCGGCGGCACCGAGCTGCTTCTGCACTCGGTCCTGGCCGACCAGGTCGTCCCATACGGTCATGGGTCACCGCCCTTCCGGTGGTGTGCGCCGCGCGGCTGTCGTGCGATGCGGTCGCGCGGCTGTGATGTCGCTGCTCGTCGATCCGGCTTCCCATTGTGAAGTACGGGTCTGACAATCCCGGCAGCACGGCGGGAGGGCGGGAGCCCGGCACGGCTGCCGGG
>NZ_JBHVFF010000048.1:0-36937 GCF_042801895.1 Streptomyces sp. NPDC057543
TGCGTTTCCGACTCTATCAGACTCTTTCGTGTCCGATTCCCGGTCGAAGCGGGGCTGCTTTCCAGTTCTTCGCTTTCGCGTTTCCCTTTCCGGCGGTTCCAACCTTACCAGACTCTTTTTCGTTCCGTTTCCGGTTCGAATTTGAATTCCGGCGGCCTTTGGAATGGCCTTGCCTTTCGGCTGACTCGACTTTACCAGAACCATTCAGCCGAACCGATCGGCTGCGTGACCCGGAAATAAGAGAATCAATGGCTCTGCGGAGATTCCATCTCCGTTGAGAGCGAGGAAGACGTTAACTGTTGGGATCGAACCTGTCCAGTCCGACTCAACCGTTTGAATCTACCTCCCCAGGTCGACCGTGTCAACGGTCTCCCGGGGCGAAGAGGAGACTAGCAGGTCAGCGCGGGTGTACGCACATCAGGCCGCGGCGGGGAGCTCGGCGCTGCGTTCCGTCGGGTCGATGTCGCCCCGGTCGCCTGCGCGGACTGCGCGCCCGCCCAGGACGTAGACGTACGCGAGGAAGGCCAGCTCGGCCGTGATGCCGATGGTGATGCGGCCCCAGGTCGGGAGACCGGAAGGGGTGACGAAGCCTTCGATGACGCCCGAGACGAACAGGACCAGAGCGAGGCCGATGGCCATGCCGATCGCGGCTCGGCCCTGCTGCGCGAGGGCCGAGCGGCGGGTCTGCGGGCCCGGGTCGATGACCGTCCAGCCGAGGCGCAGGCCCGTACCTGCTGCGACAAAGACGGCGGTGAGTTCCAGGAGGCCGTGCGGGAGGATCAGCCCCAGAAAGGTGTCGAGGCGGCCGGCTGAGGACATCAGGCCGATGCCGACGCCGAGGTTGAGCACGTTGACGAAGAGGATCCAGATCACTGGGATGCCCAGGAACGCTCCCAGAACCAGGCACATGGCTGCGGCCTGGGCGTTGTTCGTCCATACCTGGGCCGCGAATGACGCGGCCGGATGGCTGGAGTAGTAGGACTCGTACTCCCCGCCCGGGCTGGTCAGTCGGCGGAGGTCCTCCGGGGCCGCGATGGCCGACTGGACTTCCGGGTGCGTACCTATCCACCAGCCGATGACTGCGGCCAGCAAAGTGGAGAGGACGGCCGTGGGTATCCACCAGTGCCTGGATCGGTAGACCGCGGCAGGGAAGCCGGTGGTCAGGAAGCGCGTGGCGTCGCGCCAGGAGGCACGGCGGGTTCCTGTCACCGTGGACCGGGCGCGGGCGACGAGCTGGGTGAGGCGGGCGGTGAGTATCGGGTCCGGGGTACTGGACTGGAGAAGGGAGAGATGGGTGGCCGTGCGCTGGTAGAGCTCGACGAGCTCGTCGACTTCCTCGCCGGTGAGACGGCCCCCGCGGTGCAGGAGCTGGTCCAGGCGGTCCCACTCGGTGCGGTGGGTGGTCACGAAAACGTCGAGGTCCATGGGCGGCTGCTGCTCCAGGCATGGGTGCGTACGGGTTCGTACTACGGCGGCGCGTTGCGGGTCAGCTTGGCAGACTGAGGTACCGAGGGGCAGGGAAGACCGGCGAAGGATGGGGCGGCGATGAATGAGCTCGTGACCGGGGACGCGGTCGTGCTGGGGCTGCGGCCTGCGAAGTTGCCGAGCCGGGCGCTGGCGCTGGCTATCGACCTTGCCGTAGTGGGGGCGGCGTTCGTCCTGGTGTCGATCGGCTTGGCCATGGCGACGGCGACGCTGGACGAGGCGGCACTCGCGGCGGTGTCCGTGGCGGCCTTTCTGCTGGTGCTCGTGGGCGGGCCGATCGCGGTGGAGACCCTCAGCCATGGGCGTTCGTTGGGGAAGCTGGCGTGCGGGCTGCGCGTGGTACGGGACGACGGAGGACCGATCCGTTTCCGGCATGCGCTGGTACGCGGGGCCATGGGGGTCGTCGAGATTCTGATGACGCTCGGCGTTGTCGCCTGTGTCGCCTCGCTGGTGTCGGCGCGGGGCCGGCGGCTCGGGGACGTGTTCGCGGGAACGCTTGTCGTACGGGAGCGGGTGCCGGCTGGGCGGGCGGCTGCTGTGCCGCCTCCGCCGCCGTGGCTGGTCGGACGGTTCGCGGGTCTGGATCTGTCGGGGGTGCCGGACGGTCTGTGGCTGGCGATACGGCAGTACCTGACGCGGATGCATCAACTCGACGCGCAGGTGGGCCGGTCGATGGCGGAGCGGCTGGCCGCGGAGCTCGCGACGCGGACAGGGGTTCCGGTGCCCGAGGGGGTACCGGCCGGGGCCTATCTGGCGGCCGTGGTGAACGAGCGGCAGGCGCGGGATGCGCGGCGGGTGTTCGTCGCTGCTCGGGACGGTGATCCGCAGTTTGGTGCCGCGCAGGTGGGAAGCGGGGAGATGGAGTGTCGCGCTGACGTGTCCTCGCCGGTGGGGTCCGTGCCGTCTGCGGGAGCTGCGGGGACAGGTGCTCCCGTCGCCCCGGTGGCGGAGGAGGGCGGGGTGGCGGCGTCTGCTGCGACGAGGTTCGCGCCACCTGCCTAGCGCGGTGAGGGTGGGGTTTCCAGGTCTTCGAGCTCGATCCCGGGTGCCGAGAGGACCACGTCGCCGGCGATGTGAACAGTGTGCTGTTCCCCGGTGTCCAGGGCGCTGACCTGGTATTCGTCCACAGTCAGAGGGCCGTTGTCAGTGGCGTGCGCTTCACTGTTCACCAGGGCCCAGGACTGGTCGACGGTGCGGGGGGCGAGGACCGGGTCCGTGAAGGCGACCAGGCGGACGCGGGTCGCGGGGGAATCGGGGGTGAGGCGCAGAAGCCGTGAGGTCGCGATGAGAAATGCGGGGGAAGTGCCGGTGAAGGCGTGGGCGCGCACATTGCCTTCGGTGGCATGGGTACCGGTCGGGTCGGTGCGGACCCAGGTGACGCCTTCGAGGGCGGCGCCGCGGACCTGCCAGCTCGCGGCGTGGAGTTCGAGGCGGATGGGGCGGCCCAGTTCGTCGAGGGTCAGGTCGACGGAACCGAGGTGGTCGCCGGAAGGGGCGGTGATCTGGGAAACGTAGCGCCAGCCGGAGGGGCCGGGGGCGCACTGGAAGTGTTCTTCGCCGAGGAGGGTGTGATCGTGAAGATCGTGGAGCGAATATCGGCCGCGGGGCATGGGGTCCTTCGAGGTTCCTCGGGCTGAGCGGGTGCGATACGGGCGCAGGCCCCCGACACGGGGGTGCGGGGGCCTGCGCTCGTAGCTGCTACTGAGGTTGTTCCGTCTGTCAGCGGCCGGTGGTCACTGACCACGGTGGTCACTGACCGGTGGTCCGGTGGGTCCGATGGTGACGTGTGCGGTCGCTGACGGACGGGATCAGAAGCGGATCAGTAGCGGTAGTGGTCGGGCTTGTACGGGCCTTCGACCTCGACGCCGATGTAGGCGGCCTGCTCGGGGCGGAGGGTCGTGAGCTTCACGCCGAGCGCGTCGAGGTGGAGACGGGCGACCTTCTCGTCCAGGTGCTTGGGCAGCACGTAGACGTCCGTCGGGTACTCCTCGGGCTTGGTGTACAGCTCGATCTGGGCCAGGGTCTGGTCCGCGAACGAGTTGGACATCACGAACGACGGGTGGCCGGTCGCGTTGCCCAGGTTCAGGAGGCGGCCCTCGGACAGCAGGATGAGGACCTTGCCGTCGGGGAAAGTCCAGGTGTGGACCTGCGGCTTGACCTCGTCCTTGACGATGCCGTCGATCTTCGCCAGGCCGGCCATGTCGATCTCGTTGTCGAAGTGGCCGATGTTTCCGACGATGGCCTGGTGCTTCATCTTGGCCATGTCGGCGGCCATGATGATGTCCTTGTTGCCGGTCGTGGTGACGAAGATGTCGGCCTTGTCGACGACCTCGTCGAGGGTGGTCACCTGGTAGCCGTCCATCGCCGCCTGCAGCGCGCAGATCGGGTCGATCTCGGTGATGATCACGCGGGCGCCCTGGCCGCGCAGCGACTCCGCGCAGCCCTTGCCGACGTCGCCATAGCCGCAGACGACCGCGGTCTTGCCGCCGATGAGGGTGTCGGTGGCGCGGTTGATGCCGTCGATCAGGGAGTGGCGGCAGCCGTACTTGTTGTCGAACTTGGACTTGGTGACCGCGTCGTTGACGTTGATCGCCGGGAAGAGGAGGGTGCCGTCGCGATGCATCTCGTACAGGCGGTGCACACCGGTGGTGGTCTCCTCGGTCACACCGCGGATCTCGGAGGCGAGTTGGGTCCACTTCTGCGGGCTCTCACCGAGGGTGCGGTTGAGGAGCGTGAGGATGTGGGCGTACTCCTCGCTGTCCGCCGTCGACGGGTCCGGGGCCGCGCCGGCCTTCTCGAACTCGACGCCCTTGTGGACGAGGAGGGTGGCGTCACCGCCGTCGTCGAGGATCATGTTCGGGCCACCGGTGGGGGTGTTCGGCCAGGTCAGAGCCTGCTCGGTGCACCACCAGTACTCCTCGAGCGTCTCGCCCTTCCAGGCGAAGACCGGGACGCCGGCGGGGGCGTCCGGGGTGCCGTTCGGGCCCACGGCGATGGCCGCGGCAGCGTGGTCCTGGGTGGAGAAGATGTTGCAGGAGGCCCAGCGGACCTCGGCGCCGAGGGCGACCAGGGTCTCGATCAGCACGGCGGTCTGCACGGTCATGTGCAGCGAACCGGTGATGCGGGCACCGGCCAGCGGCTGCGCGGCGGCGTACTCCTTGCGGATCGACATCAGGCCGGGCATCTCGTGCTCGGCGAGGGTGATCTCCTTGCGGCCGAAGGTCGCGAGGGAGAGGTCGGCGACCTTGAAGTCCTGTCGATTGGCGACCGTTGTCATAACGGGCTGCTCCTCGTGATGGGTGTCGAGGTGGGCACGGCTGGCTCTGCGGCGGCGGGCACACGAATGCCCGGACGCTCGCAGCACAGTCCGTCGGAGGCCCTCTCTCCCTCGGCCGGTCCGCGCATACGGACCGATCGACCGCCATCAGCAGCGACGTCTGACACTGCCATCGAATCTACACCGACCGGCCCGGCCGCTCCCAGCCCGCCCGGGAAGGAAGGTGGCCGGGAGGGCATACCGGGAGCGGGCGGGAGGGGGTTGCGGCAGGGGACACAGACGGGAGGCGGTTGGGACGGGAGGTGTGCTTGGGGCCGTAGGGGTGCGTGGGTGGGTCAGTGGTCGGAGGACGTCGGGGAGTTCGGGGCTCCGCCCGGGGTCTTGCCGGGGTTCGTACCGGCTGCGGCGGCCGCCTCGTTGTAGATGTCCGGTTCCAGATAGATGACCCGGGCGATCGGGACGGCTGCGCGGATTCGGGTCTCGGCGGCGTTGATGGCGTTGGCCACTTCGGTGGCCGTGTCGTCGTGCTGTACCGCGATCTTGGCGGCGACCAGCAGCTCTTCCGGGCCGAGGTGGAGCGTGCGCATGTGGATGATGCCGGTGACCGTGTCGCCGTCGACGACCGCGGCCTTGATCTTCTCGACCTGGTCGGTACCGGCGGCCTCACCGAGGAGCAGGGACTTCGTCTCTGCGGCGAGGACGATCGCGATGATGATCAGCAGGACGCCGATGCAGAGGGTGCCGATGCCGTCCCAGACGCCGTTGCCGGTCCCGAGGGCCAGGCCGACGCCCGCGAGGGCGAGCACCAGACCGATCAGCGCGCCGAAGTCCTCCAGGAGGACGACGGGGAGTTCGGGGGCCTTGGCACGGCGGATGAACTCCTTCCAGGAGAGCGATCCGCGGGTCTCGTTGGACTCCTTGATGGCCGTACGGAAGGAGAAGCCCTCGGCGATGATCGCGAAGATGAGCACGCCGACCGGCCAGTACCAGGCCTCGATCTCGTGCGGGTGCTTGATCTTCTCGTAGCCCTCGTACACCGCGAACATGCCACCGACCGAGAACAGCACGATGGAGACGAGGAAGGCGTAGATGTAGCGCTCGCGGCCGTAGCCGAAGGGGTGCTGGGGGGTGGCTTCGCGCTGGGCCTTCTTGCCGCCGAGCAGCAGCAGGCCCTGGTTGCCCGAGTCGGCGACCGAGTGGACGCTCTCCGCGAGCATCGACGACGAGCCACTGAACAGGAACGCCACGAATTTGGCCACTGCGATCGCGAGGTTGGCGCCGAGTGCCGCCACGATCGCCTTGGTTCCGCCTGACGCACTCATGGGTGCCTGGTGTCCCTTCTTCGGTGCTGCGGCTCTGGCGCCGCGGTACGGCCGGACATTGTTGCAGCCAACTGGTGCGGACGGTGCCTCAAGCCACCACAGTCGCGCGGAACAGGGTTCCCGTACCGGACACTTCGACCCTCTCGCCGGAGGGTACGAAGACCGAGGCGCCGGGTGCGAGGTCGAGCGTGCCCGCCTTCGGGGTGCCCGCGGTACAGAGCAGGATCTGCGGGGTGTCCCTGGTCAGGTCGACGGGGTCGGCGCCGGGCGAGAGGTCGAAACGCGAGAGCCGGAATTCGTCCACGGGTGTCTCGTACAGTTCCTCGCCGGACGGGGACGCCTCGGGGCGCAGGACGCCGGGGTCGGTCGCCTCGAAGCGGACGATGCGCAGGAGTTCCGGCACGTCGATGTGCTTGGGCGTGAGTCCACAGCGCAGCACGTTGTCGGAGTTGGCCATGATCTCGACGCCGAGGCCGTCGAGGTAGGCGTGCGGGACGCCGGCGCCGAGGAAGAGGGCTTCGCCGGGCTGGAGCTCTACGTAGTTCAGCAGCATGGCCGCGATGACACCGGGGTCGCCGGGGAAGTGGTGGGCGATGCGGGCGTACGGGGCGTGGACACCGCCGAGGCGTTCGGCGGCCGCGGCTGCCTGGTTCACCGTTTCGGCCATTTCCGCCGGGTCGGCGCCGAGGATCGCGGTGAGCACCTCGCGCAGGGCAGCCTCTTCGGGGTGGGCGCCGAGGAGGTCGACGTACGGCTTGAGGGAATCGACACCGAGTGCCGCCATCGCCTCGGCGGCCTCAGTGGGCCTGCGGAAGCCGCACAGGCCGGCGAAGGGGGTGAGCGCGCAGATCAGCTCGGGCTTGTGGTTGGCGTCCTTGTACGTGCGGTGAGGTGCGTCGATCGGGACGGACCGGCGCTCCTCGTCCTCGTAACCCTGCTTCGCCTGTGCGAGGTCGGGGTGGACCTGGAGGGAGAGCGGGGCGCCGGCGGCGAGCAGTTTGAGGAGGAAGGGCAGGCGGGGGCCGAACTTTTCGACCGTGGCCCGGCCCAGTTCGCGCTCGGGGTCGGCGGCGATGACCTCGGTGAGGGGCCTCTCGGGGCCGGCCTCTCCGGCGCCGGTTGTACGGGTGAGGCGGGAGGGGGCTCCGGGGTGGGCGCCCATCCACATCTCTGCCTGGGGTTCGCCGGTGGGTGCGATGCCGAGCAGCTCGGGGATGGCGGTGGTGGAACCCCAGGCGTAAGGGCGCACGGTGTTGGAGAGCCGGTCCATGGGTTGTCCTTGTCAGGTGCGTGGATCGGGAGTGGCGTACCGGTGGGCGCCTGCGTCAGGCGCGGGCGGCCGACGCCAGCGCCAGGTAGACGGCGGCGAAGTCGGTGACCGCGAGGAGTTCGGCGAGGGCTTCGAGTTCGGTGCCCTCCTCCGGCTCGAGTTCGCTGATCGCCGTGTCGTGACCGAGGGCCAGTTCGCGGGCGGCGGGGCCGGCGCTCAGGCCGCCGCCGGGGCGGTCGCGGAGCAGTACGACGCGGGCGTGCAGGGGCTCCGCCTCGTCGACCCGGTCGCGGAAGAAGTCGTCGGGGTCGGCCCCTGCGGCGAATGTGCCCGCCAGCAGCGCGCCGTGGGCGGGCAGTGCCTCGGGGAGTTCGGCGGCGAGGGCCGGGCGGCCGGACAGCTCGGCCAGGACCGCCGCGAATCTCCGGCCGATCGGGGCCGCCGCGTCGCCCTCCGTCCAGATGAGGGGCAGGCTGTCGGCGAGTTCGGCGGCGAGAGTCTTGGCCGGGTTGCTGTACGTGGCGATGGCCGGACCGCAGCGTTCCGCGGTGCGGTCCAGGCGGTCGGCGACGCTCTGCAGCGCCTCGGCGGGTGCGGTGACCAGGCCGACCCGGTCGAGCAGTGCGAGCAGCGGGGTGAACAGGGCCCAGAGCGTTCCAGGGCCCGCCGCCGACGTCTCGGCGTCGTACTCCCCGTGCGGGGCGGTGGCCATCGGTACGACGAGTCCGTGTGCCCCGTCGGTCGCCTCGCGCAGCGGTGACCGGTGGGGGGCGACCGCGACGACGCTGCAGCCGCGGCGGTATGCCTGTTCGGCGAGGAGGGAGAGGCCCGGCTCGGAACCGTCGGCCGTGACGATCAGCAGCAGGTCGACGGAGCCTGCCCAGCCGGGCAACGTCCAGCGCATCGCGCCCGCGGCCGGGGCGACCCCGGTGGGGCGGATACGGGTGACGGGCGCGGAGGCGCCTGCCAGGGCGGTGATCAGGTCGGCGACGCCGGACGCGGCGGTGCCGGAACCCGCGACGAGTACGGCGCGGGGGCGGCCTTCCGGGCTCAGTGCGGCGATCCCGGCCTCCGCCGCGTGCCGGGCGGCGGTGCGGACCCGGGCCCCGGCCTCGGCGGCGCCGCGGAGCAGTCCGCGGCGGTCGGCTCGGGCCAGGGATTCCGGGGCGTCGAGCAGCGACTCGTCGAGCATGGGGACGGTCCTCCGATCACGTGCTGATCACCGTGCGGGATGCGGATGCCGTTATTCGGGGCGGCGGGCCTCGTCGACGAGGAGGACGGGGATACCGTCCCGTACCGGGTAGGCCAGGCCGCAGTCCTTGCCGGTGCAGACGAGTTCGGGGCTGTCGGCCGCCGACCGGTCGTCGAGCGGAGAGTGGCAGGCCGGGCAGGCGAGGATCTCCAGAAGGCCGGCTTCGAGCGGCATGGGGTGAGTCCCTTCAAGCATTCGGACAAGCGGTTCGGGTTCACGCGGATCGGGCGACGTCAGCCTACCGCCGGGGTACGGGGGGCGCGGCCGGGGTGGGGGTGCGGGATGGTCGAACCGGGGGCCGGGGCGTTGCCTGCGGCGGGCCTGTCCCCGTCTCCGCCCCTTCCCGAAACCGGGGCGCTGCCCCAAACCCCGCGCCTCAAAGGCCGGCGAGGCCGAAAATGTTCTACGAGGCCCGGACCAGTGCCAGTACCTCTTCCCGTACCGCCGTCATCGTCCGTTCGTCACGGGCCTCGACGTTCAGGCGGAGCAGGGGTTCCGTGTTGGAGGCGCGCAGGTTGAACCACCAGTCCGCGGCCGTGACCGTCAGGCCGTCGAGGTCGTCGGTCGTGACTCCGTCACGGGTCGCGAAGGCGTCACGTACCGCCGCCGTGCGGCCCGCCTGGTCGGTGACCGTGGAGTTGATCTCGCCGGATCCGGTGTAGCGGTCGTACTGCGCGACCAGTTCCGACAGCGTGCCCGACTGGCCCCCGAGCGCGGCCAGGACGTGGAGAGCGGCGAGCATGCCCGTATCGGCGTTCCAGAAGTCACGGAAGTAGTAGTGCGCGGAGTGTTCACCGCCGAAGATCGCGCCGTGCTCGGCCATCTCCGCCTTGATGAAGGAGTGGCCCACGCGCGTACGGACCGGGGTGCCGCCGTTCTCGCGGACGACCTCGGGGACCGTGAGGGAGGCGATCAGGTTGTGGATGACGGTGCCCTTGCCGCCGTTGCGGGCGAGTTCCCGGGCCGCGACCAGGGCGGTGATCGCGGACGGGGAGACGCCCGCGCCGCGTTCGTCCACGACGAAGCAGCGGTCGGCGTCGCCGTCGAAGGCGAGGCCCAGGTCGGCGCCCTCGGCCACGACGCGGGCCTGGAGGTCGACGAGGTTCTTCGGGTCGAGCGGGTTGGCCTCGTGGTTGGGGAACGTGCCGTCCAGCTCGAAGTACACCGGTACGAGGTCGACGGGAAGGTTCGCGAAGACGGTCGGGACGGTGTGGCCGCCCATGCCGTTGCCCGCGTCGACGACGACCTTCAGCGGGCGGATCGACGCGAGGTCCACCAGCGACAGCAGGTGCGCTGCGTAGTCGGTGAGCGTCTCGCGCCGGGTGACGGTGCCGGGGGCGGCCGCCGGTCGCGGCGCGCCGGTCTCGGACCACTTCTCGACCAGGGCGCGGATCTCCGAGAGGCCGGTGTCCTGGCCCACGGGTGCGGCGCCCGCGCGGCAGAGCTTGATCCCGTTGTACCGCGCCGGGTTGTGCGAGGCGGTGAACATCGCGCCGGGAAGCCCCAGGCTGCCGGAGGCGAAGTACAACTGGTCGGTCGAGCAGAGGCCGATCAGTGTGACGTCCGCGCCGCGCGCCGCCGCGCCCCGTGCGAAGGCTCCCGAGAGGCCGGGCGACGACGGCCGCATGTCGTGGCCGATCACGATCGCGTCCGCGCCCGTGACCTCGACGAATGCCGCCCCGAACTGTTCGGCCAGCGATTCGTCCCACTGGTCGGGGACCACCCCGCGCACGTCGTACGCCTTGACGATCTGCGACAGATCAGCAGCCACGGGCCGGTCCTCCTGAGATTTCTTCGGACCGCCCAAACTACCCGGCGGCGGTTCGGACGGACCGCGGGGTCTTGTGGTGGTGCGATACAGCGGTGCCGCGGGGTTGGGTGCCGTACCGCTCAGGGCAACATCCAGGCCGGCGCCGCCATGCTCTGTGCCAGCACGATCAGGCACATCACCAACAGCAGTCCCAGGCTCCACGGCAGTACCTTGCGCACCAGGTCGCCCTCCCGTCCGGCCGGGCCGGCCGCCGCGCACGCGATCGTCAGGTTCTGCGGGGAGATCATCTTGCCGAGTACCCCGCCGGAGCTGTTGGCCGCGGCGAGCAGTTGCGGTGACAGGCCCGATTCGTGGGCCGCCGAAACCTGGAGAGCGCCGAAGAGGGCGTCCGCGGAGACGTCGGAGCCCGAGACGGCGACGCGAACCAGCCGAGCACCGGGGAGAGGAAGGCCGGTCCGGCGCCCGCCGCGGCCACGAACTGGCCGATCGTGGCGGCGTGTCCGGAAAGGTTCATGACGTACGCGAGTGCCAGGACGGACGTCACGGTGAGGATCGCGTACCGCAGTTCATGCACCGTGCCCGTCCACTCGCGCGCCGCGTCCCGGGGTCGTACGCCGAGGGCGCCGACGGTGACCAGGCCGGCCAGCAGCACGAGGGTTCCGCCGGTGGCGATGACCGGGAGGGCGAAGAGGTTGGCGCCGACGCGCTCGCCCGCCGGGTTCGCGACGTCGAGGAACGGTCTCACGGATGAGGGAATAGTTGTGTCCACGACAAGTTCGGGTCAATGACCCGAACTGAAAACGTGAACACCCGTACCTGAAAACCCGAACAGGAGATCAGAGGGACCGCAGGCGGTGCGTGCCGTCCGGCACGCCGCACTCAGGAGTCCGGTGAGCGCAGCACCCGCAGATGGCCGCGGCGCGCGACCTCCATCGGATCCGCGGTCTGCGGGCCACCACCGCTCCTGCCGTCGCCGCCGCGGTCGTGCGGCCGCGCCGCTTCCCGTACGGCATTGGCGAGCGCTTCGAGATCGTCACCGCTGGGGCGGGTGGGGGCGGAGGGGTCGGAGAGCCTGACGACTTCCCAGCCACGTGGCGCGGTCAGCCGCTCACTGTGCTCGGCACAGAGGTCGTAGCAGTGGGGCTCGGCGTAGGTGGCGAGCGGGCCGAGGACCGCAGTCGAGTCGGCATAGACGTACGTCAGTGTCGCGACGGCAGGGCGGCCGCACGCGGTGCGCGAACAGCGACGTACAGGGCTCACGATGTTGGACGGTACCGCACTCTTGAGCGGGCTGCGACGACTCTCCCTCAGGTCACCCCACCGTGTCGCCCTGTGACCTCCGGCCCGACCGCCCTCCGGGCAGCCCTCCTGACCTGCGGACGAAGACAGAAGCACAGATCGTGCCGGCAACGATTCCGGTCACCACTTGGCACAAAAGCTGTCATTCACCAAGAGACCAACGGTCAGGAGCAGGGCCTGAAACGGGCTCCGGCCTGGCCGGATTGTTCAGGATTGGACATGCCGACGCCCTGTCAGGGAGCGGCGATCCGCCTGCCCGGCGGAGAGTTACCCTGCGTCAGTGATGGACAGTCCCGTACCGCCCCACCCGTCCGAGCCGCGCCCGCGCCGTCGTGACCGCCATGGCCGCGGCATGCGCGGGCCCGTCGCCCCGCCCCAGGTGCCGCTCTCGGCCAGCAGGGCGGAGAACTTCCGCGATCTCGTGCAGGACTCGGTGGAGCGGCTGGAGCGGCGCTGGCCGCAGCTGGCCGAGGTCGACTTCATGGTGCTCGATGTGCCGGGGACGCAGGAGGAGACCGTTCCGCTGGGACGCGCGGTCTCCGCGAAGAAGGACCGGCCCGCGCAGATCGTCATCTACCGGCGGCCCGTCGAGATCCGTACCAAGAACCGTGACGAGCGTGCCCTGCTGGTGCACGAGGTCGTGGTGGAGCAGGTCGCGGAGCTGCTCGGGCTGTCACCGGAGTCGGTGGATCCGCGGTACGGGCAGGAGTAGGCCCGGCAGGGCGGCCGGCGCCCGCCCACCCGTACCGCCGCTCAGTCGTCCAGGACCGACAGGTCCTGTTCGACCGCGGGTACCTCGACCGTTCCGCCGTCGTACGGCAGGGTCTGCACGGTGAACATCTCGACGCCGTCCTGCGGGAGGCTGAGCGTGCGTGCGGCATGGACCGGGCCGCCCGACTCCGTCCGGATCGTCAGCGCGTAGCCGCCCTTGAGCCCGGACGGTACGGGCGGGGTCACCGCGAGCGTCGTACCGCCCTTGACCGTGTACGTCTTGACGGTCTGTTCGCCGCCCTCGCTGCCCGCGGAGGCGATGACCTTCACGGTGGCGGTGGCGCCCGGCGCGGTGAGCGAGAGGGTCGATCCCTTGGCCCGGTTGTCGGCCACGGTGGCCTGCGCGCCCACCGGACCGGTCGCCGGGATGTAGCCGACCTCCTGCCCGTCGCCCTTGCCGCGGACCACGCGCAGCGCGGCCACCACCGGGGTGCCCTTTCCGCCCTTGGCCGGGGTCAGCAGCAGGGAGCCGGCTTCGCCCCTGGTGATGTCCTTCAGGTCGACGCCCGCGGTCATCCTCGACTTGACGTGGAGCTCCTCGTGCCCGACCGGGGAGATCGCGCCGTTCTTGCTGAGAAGTTTCACCTTCAGATCGGCGTCGTCGTCGCCGGGGGCGAAGGCCACCAGACGGACCGAGGTGGCATCCGCCGGAATACCGGGGAGCACCAGGGTGCCCGCCGGGTCGGCCGAGGCGGCCAGCCAGTCGCTGCCCGTCGCCTCGTCCGCGGTCCTGACGACCGCGCCGACACGTCCGGTACGGGTGGTGACGTGGACGGTCACGTCCACGGCCGCCTCGCTGGTCAGCGTGGAGATCAGGACCGGGACGCTGGACCTGGCCGGCACCGTGATGCCCTCGCCGACGTCGGACTTGAGGGTGCCGTCCGGGCCGTACAGCTCGATGTCGGCGACGGCCGCGGTGTCGTCCGGGTTGGTGAGGTGGACGTAGTCCTCGCGGGACTTCGCGGTGCTCGCGGCCGGGAACCAGAAGTTCGTGTCGGGTGCGGTGCAGCTGACGCCGAGGAGGCCACGGGAGCCGCCCGCCTCGACCGTGGTGGTCTGCTGGCTGGTCCAGCCGGGGGCCAGACGTCCGGTGGCGGTGCCGACGAGCGCGGGGGCGCCGGCGCCGGACACGTCGGCGGTGGCCGGTTTCCCGGGCTCCTTGAGGGAGACGACCGGCTTTTCGGGATCCGCCTTTTTCTTGCCCTTCTCGTCCTTCTTCTTGTTCCCGTCCTCGGCGGTGGCGGACGCGGACTGCTTCAGTTCGGCTGTCCCGGCCTCGCCGTCACTGCCGCCCGCCGGGGTGAAGGAGGTGTACGTCGTCTCCGCGAGGTCCGAGAGACCGGGCGCCGGGCAGAGCAGGCTGGACCGTTCCACCGGCAGCCGGGTGGCGGCCTTCGCCTCCGTCGTACCCCCGTCGCCGGGCGCGGTGAGCGCGGCGAACCCGGTGACGGCGGCAAGGGCTGCGGCGCCCGCGATGAGGGACAGGCTGGTGGACTTCACTCGGACTCGCCTCGCGATGCGTTACCGGTCGGCCAAGGGTGCTGGCCGGGGGCGGGGTTCTCGTCGGGGTTCTGCGGGTCGTACGGGCCCTGCCCGCCGTAGCCGGCCTGGGGGTCGTAGGGGGCCTGCGGGTCGTACTGCGGGGCGTACGGGGCCTGCGGGTCGTACTGCTGCTGTTGTTGTTGCTGCTGCTGCTGCTGCTGCTGCTGGGCGTAGCCGTACGGGTCGTAGGCGTCCTGCTGGTACGGGTCCGTGGCGGCCTGGTGCTCGTGCTGCGTGCCGTACTGGCCGTCCTGGTACTGCTGCTCGCCCTGGTACTGCTGGTAGTCGGCGCCCTGGTACTGCTGCGCGTCCCATTCGCCGTACTGCTGCTGCGGCACCGCCGCGTACTGACCGCTGTCGGCCTGCGGAGCGAAGACGTCCCCGTCGTCGCTCCGCTGCGGATCCGGCTGCGCCTGCTGAGGCTCGGTGGTCTGCTGGGCGGGGATGTACTGGCCCGCCTCGTCCGGTGCCTCCTCGGCGCTCCCGCTCCCGGCCTGCTCCGACTCCGCTTCCGCCTGGGCGGCCGCGCGGAGCCTGCGTGCCCGGCGCCCCTCGCCCGCGACCGGCTCCGTGGGGACCGTCACGGCCTCCTCGGGCAGGTCGTCGTCGATCTCCCGGCGGCGGCCCGGCAGGGCGAGGACCAGCAGGACCACGGCCAGCGCGCTCTGGGCCCAGATCCAGGCGGTGTGGGTGAGCGGGGTGTCGTACGTGAGGTCCAGCGCGCCGCCCTCGGCGGGGAGCTCGAAGCCCTGGGCCCAGCCGTCGACCGTCTTACGGGTCAGTGCCCGGCCGTTCAGCGTGGCCTGCCAGCCGGGGTCGGCGGCATCCGCGATCCGCAGGACCCGGCCGGAACCGCCCGCCGGGATCTTGGTGTGCGCCTCGACGGGGAGGGCGCCCACGGGCAGCGGTTCGGCGTCGGCGCCCGACGGGACGATCATGACGCGGGCGACCTGCCGGTCGACCCGCCACAGCGCGCTGCCGTCCAGCTGGCTCAGCCTGCTGAGGCCCGGGGTCGCGTCGAGGACCCGGCTCATCTCCTTCGGAGCGCCGTCCCGTACCAGTACGTAACGGATCGCGAAGCCGCTGAGCTGGCTGCCCTGGTCGGCGCCGGAACCCGCGACCAGGTTGGCGACGACCTTGTCGAGGTGGCTGTTGCCGCCGCCCGCCTCGGCCAGTTCGGCGTCGCCGAGCCGCGCGCCGGAGCCGCGTACCAGGGTGTACGAGACGGCGGCGGGCGAGGTGCCGCCCAGGACCAGGGTGCGCGGCTGGTCGCGGGTGGTGCTCTCCTCCGCGACGAACGCCGGCACCTGCACCGGGTCGCGGCGCTCCAGCGGGCCCGCCGCGCCGCCGATCATCCAGCCGACGGCGGCCAGCGCCGGGGCGAGGCCCGCGGCGAGGGCGATCAGCGCGGCGACGGGTTGGCGCCAGCCGAAGCTGAGCTCGGCGACGCGTACCCGGGCGCCGTCCGCGCCCACCAGCGCGGCGGCGATCAGCGCGATGCCGTAGACGAGGGTGGCGGGGCCCGCCCAGCCCGAGCCGTTGGCGAGCGCGGCGAAGACCAGCGCCACGAGCGCGACGGCCCACGCGGTGCGCACCGCGAACCGCCGTTCCCCGCGCAGCAGCGCGGCCAGCGCGGCGAGCACGATGCCGAGCAGCAGCACACTGCCCGCGGCCTTGGGACCGCCGGGGCTGATGCCGAGCAGATCGAGTGCCGAGGCGGTGCCCGTACCGAGGTCCAGGCCTGCCTCCTTCAGGAAGCCGGCGGGGCTGCTGAGGAGCGAGAGCGACCAGGGCGCGAGGACGAGCAGCGGCGTGCCGATCGCGGCGAGGAAGCGGAGCCCGTACGCGACGATGTCGTCGCGGCGCAGTGCGAGCACACCGATGCCGAGGACCACCGCGAGCGGCCAGACGATGGGCGTGAACGCCATCGCGAAGGTGAGGAGCAGGGTGTACGCCCAGGTGGCGCGCCAGCTGCCCCGGGCGTCGCCGCCGGCCAGCATGCCGTGCGCGGAGACGGCGGCGCGGGCGATCAGCGGGAGCAGAACGGCCAGGACGGCGGTGCCGAGGCGGCCGGTCGCCAGTGCGCCGGTCGCGGCCGGCAGGAAGGCGTACGCGATGCTCGCCCAGGCCCGCAGCAGCCTCGATTCGAGCAGCGGCCGGGAGACGAAGTACGCGGTCAGTCCGGCGAGCGGGACCGAGCAGACCAGCAGCAGCGTGAGCGCGAAGCCGGTCGAGCCGAGGAACAGCGCGGACATGGCCGAGATGACAGCGAGATAGGGCGGCGCGGTCTGTGTGCCGCCGGTGCCGACCGGATGCCAGCCGTCCGCGTACGCGCCCCACAGGCCGGAGGCGTCGGCGGGCGCGGGCAGCAGCGCGCCGCCCGCGAGCGCTCCGCCGCCGAGCAGGCCGCGACACGCGACGAGCGAGACGAACAGCAGGATGGCGAAGAGCACCGGGCCCGGCCTGCGCCCGATCCGCTTCAGCCGCGCGAACTGCTCGATCTCCAGGAAGTCGGCGTCGTCGCCGCCGGGACCGGACTCCACGGCACCGTGCCGCGAGCCGCCCGCGTCGGCGTCGGAGCCGCTGCCGAAGTTTCCGGCGACCTGTTCGACGGTGGCACGGACGGTGGCACCGGGCGGCGGGAAGAGGCCGCGCAGTTCGGCCTGGTCGACGGCGCCCCTGCCGCGGCTGCGCCGGGCCGCGAGGATCCGTCCGGGGCGCAGCAGGGTGCCGAAGAGCCCGGCGACCTCGTCGAGAGCCTGGCCGGGCACCTTGCCGACGAGATAGGCGAGAGTACGCAGCAGCGTCCCGACGACGAGCCGGAGCATCACCCACGGCAGGGCCTTGGCGCGTGCGTTGACCAACATCGTGTAGACGGCGCCGGCCTTGTCGACGCGATGCGGGGAGGCGACCGAGCGTCCCGCGCAGTCGATGGGGCGACGCTCGCGGGCGGAGGCCTCGGCATGCCTGAGGACGGCGTCGGGGGCGACGAGCACCCGGTGTCCTGCCGTGTGGGCGCGCCAGCACAGGTCGACGTCGTCACGCATCAGCGGGAGCCTGCGGTCGAACCCGCCGAGCTCCTCCCAGATGTCACGGCGGATCAGCATGCCCGCAGTGGATACGGAGAGCACGGTACGGACCTGGTCGTGCTGGCCCTGGTCCTGCTCGCGCCGGTCGAGTCCGGTCCAGCGGCGGCCGCTGTTGGCGATGGAGACGCCGACTTCGAGCAGCTGCCTGCGGTCGTACCAGCCGCGGAGTTTGGGGCCGACGATCGCGGCGTGCGGGTCGTTGTCGACGACACGCAGCAGCTCGGCGAGCGCGTCGGGCTCGGGTGCGCAGTCGTCGTGGAGCAGCCAGAGCCACTGCACCGGTTCGCCGTGCGGCAGTTCGGGCAGGTCGTACGCGTCGTCGCGCCAGGTCCTGCTGACGGGGTCCCAGCTGCTGGGGCGCTTCAGGTACGGCAGGTCCTCGGGGGTGAGGAGACCGGCCGTGCGGGTCGCCTCGTCGACGGCGGTGCCGAAGCTCGTACGGCGCGCGAGGTGCAGGACGCGTTCGGCGCCGAGTGCCTCGGTGACCAGCCGCGCGGAGTCGTCGGCGCTGCCGGTGTCGGCGGCGACGACGTTCTGTACGGGGCGTTCCTGCCCGAGCAGCCCGGCGATCGCGTCGGGCAGCCAGCGTGCGCCGTCATGGGAGACGAGCACGGCGGTGACGACGTGCCGGGGGAACTCTGGGGCGGCGGCGGCCGCGTACGGCGCCGTCTGTTGGCTGTGCACGGACATCGAGGTACGGGCCCTCCGGCCGGGTCCGGGGGACGTCCCCCGGGGGCTGCATCGGTGTACACGCGCGCTCCGTCGGGGCGTTGGCGCGTCTCGGACGGAGCCCCACACTAACGGTACGGATAACCACGCCGGCGCCGAGCGGTTGAACGAGGGCTGCGACGGGGAGGGGCGGGCGACGGCGGACATGGCGATGGCCCGTCGCCTGCGGGCAGGATGCAGGCGACGGGCCATGGTCGGTCTCGGTTCGATGCGCGGCCGGTGCTCGGGGCGTCGTGATCCGGTGCGCGGTGTTCTGTTGTCGCGGCGCTCGGCGGCGCCGGCTGCCGCGGCGGTCCGTTGCGCGGCGGTTCGCGTCAGACAGCGGCCTTCTTCAAGCGGCGCCGTTCACGTTCCGAGAGGCCGCCCCAGATCCCGAACCGTTCATCATTGGAAAGCGCGTACTCAAGGCATTCGGACCGGACTTCACAGGCGAGACAGACCTTCTTGGCCTCGCGGGTGGATCCGCCCTTCTCAGGGAAGAAGGACTCGGGATCGGTCTGCGCGCACAGTGCGCGCTCCTGCCAGCCGAGTTCCTCGTCCGCGTCCTCGACCAGCAGTTGCTGGAACAGCTCGGTCATGTGCGCCCCTCGTCTGTCTCTTGCGTCCCCGTGATGCAGCCGTTACTGATTGCGGCCGAACGACACGAGTGAAATTACAAGTGTGTAGCTCCGGGCCAGTCAAGCGAAGATCTGCTATTGGCCCCGGTATTCACCCTGCGGAACCAAGCGTATGCGGAAAGTGTTCAAATCACCAAAAACCTGACATATGCCACCGGCCTCACCTCGGCCCCTTCTCTCACTCAGTGAGACGACCGGGACCGGCGCCATGTTTCGATTCGATCACCGAAGCGACCAAGATCACAGTCGGGTCACAAGACCCCAACGACGTTTGCGGACACGGTTGATGCGCCACATCTCCGCCGTAGAGACCACGCAAACCTTTCCTCGCCACCGGTAACCGGATGAGGTGAAACATTACCCCCAAATCGGGCATTGGGTTGACAGTGGCGGGTCGAGCCGGTCTCCTTGACTGCATGCCAGCGACCGCAGCGATGTACGCCACCCACGTCCGTGGGTTCCGTACTGCTGTCCAGGCCCGCTGTTGCTGTTCCAGCTGTCGTAGCTGTTGACGCCGTAGGGCTCCGATCCGGTCCGGCCCGGCTTCCAGCACCTCTTGCGCAGAGCTTCCTCGCTGAGCGACTCCGTAGGGTCTTCTCTCCGCGTTTCCGTGGCTCTCAGGTCTCCGTGACACCCCGCACATGCACCCCCATGCCGAGGAACCACCGCTTCCATGAACAGCGACAGCGACCTTCAGATCGCCGGCGACATCCTCGAGGTCCAGCACCTCCTCCAGCCGGCCCGCGAGCACCCTTCCACCGTGGCCGAGTTCGTCGGGCTCGCCCGCGCCATCGCCGCCGACCGCGCACAGTGGGCGCCGCTCGTCCGGTACGACACCACGACCCGCTGGTACCACCGGCTGCGCACCGTTCCTCAGGCTCTCGGCTCCGCTCGAGCAGGGCAGACCCCACTCGGCTACGAGGTGTGGCTGCTCAGCTGGGTGCCCGGCCAGGGCAGCGGACGCCACGACCACGGCCCGTCCTCCGGCGTACTGACCGTCCTGGACGGCCGGTTGACCGAGCACACCGAACGCGGCACGCGGACACTGGCCCCCGGCGCACAGCGCGTCTTCGCACCCGGCTACGTGCACGAAGTGGTCAACGACTCCATCGAACCGGCCGTCAGTCTGCACATCTACTACCCGGGTCTGACCGAGATGCCGATGCGCGCGGCGCAATGCGCCCCGGCGACCGTGGATGTCGTACCCGCCTGACAAACTGCTGTGCATGCGCATTGTGGTTCTGGCCGGCGGTATCGGTGGTGCTCGTTTCCTGCGTGGCCTCAAGCAGGCCGCGCCCGACGCGGACATCACCGTGATTGGCAATACCGGTGACGACATCCATCTGTTCGGGCTGAAGGTCTGCCCCGACCTCGACACCGTGATGTACACCCTCGGCGGTGGCATCAACGAGGAGCAGGGCTGGGGGCGTACGGACGAGAGTTTCCACGTCAAGGAGGAGCTCGCGGCGTACGGCGTGGGGCCCGAGTGGTTCGGTCTCGGCGACCGCGACTTCGCGACGCACATCGTCCGCACGCAGATGCTGGGCGCGGGCTATCCGCTGAGCGCCGTCACGGAGGCGCTCTGCGCGCGTTGGAAGCCGGGCGTCCGGCTGCTGCCGATGTCCGACGACCGGGTCGAGACGCATGTCGCGGTCGACATGGACGGCGAGCGCAGAGCGATCCACTTCCAGGAGTACTGGGTGAAGCTGCGTGCCTCGGTCGAGGCGCAGGCGGTCGTGCCGGTCGGGGCCGAGCAGGCCGAGCCGGCGCCGGGCGTGCTGGAGGCCATCGCCGAGGCCGATGTCATCCTCTTCCCGCCGTCCAACCCCGTCGTCTCGGTGGGGACGATCCTCGCCGTGCCCGGGATCCGGGAGGCGATCGCCGAGGCCGGGGTGCCGGTCGTCGGCCTCTCCCCCATCGTCGGGGACGCGCCCGTGCGCGGGATGGCGGACAAGGTACTCGCCGCGGTGGGCGTCGAGTCGACGGCGTCGGCCGTGGCCCGGCACTACGGCTCCGGGCTGCTCGACGGGTGGCTCGTCGACACGGTGGACGCCGGGGCGGTCGACGAGGTGGAGGCCGCGGGCATCCGGTGCCGTTCCGTGCCGCTGATGATGACCGATGCCGACGCGACGGCGGAGATGGCGCGGCAGGCGTTGGTGCTGGCCGAGGAGGTACGGGCGTGAGCACCGAGGCCTCCGGTGAGGCGCCCTCGTACCGGGTCTGGGCGCTGCCCGGGATGCCCGAGGTGCGGGCCGGGGACGATCTGGCGAAGCTGATCGCCGCCACCGGACCGGGGCTGGTCGACGGTGACGTCCTGCTGGTCACATCGAAGATCGTCTCCAAGGCGGAGGGCCGGATCGTCGAGGCCACCGACCGGGAAGCGGCGATCGACGCCGAGACGGTAAGGGTGGTGGCGCGGCGCGGCCCGCTGCGGATCGTGGAGAACCGGCAGGGCCTCGTCATGGCCGCGGCCGGGGTCGACGCCTCGAACACACCTGCCGGAACGGTGCTGTTGCTGCCCGAGGATCCGGACGCCTCGGCGCGCGCCATCCGGGACGGGCTGCGGGACACCCTCGGCGTCGAGGTCGGGGTCGTCGTCACGGACACCTTCGGGCGGCCGTGGCGCAACGGGCTGACCGATGTCGCGATCGGGGCGGCCGGCGTCCTGGTGCTGGACGATCTGCGGGGCGGTACGGACGCGTACGGCAATCCGCTGAGCGCGACCGTGGTCGCCACCGCCGATGAGCTGGCCTCGGCCGGTGATCTGGTCAAGGGCAAGGCTTCGGGGCTGCCGGTCGCGGTGGTCCGGGGGCTCGGCCATGTCGTGGACCCGACGGATGCCGCGGGCGGGGCCCGGGCGATGGTGCGGGTCGCTGCCGATGACATGTTCCGGCTCGGTACGTCCGAGGCGGTACGGGAGGCGGTGACCCTGCGGCGTACGGTGCGCGAGTTCACCGACGACCCGGTGGACCCGGAAGCGGTGCGGCGGGCCGTGGCCGCGGCGGTGACGGCACCGGCGCCGCATCACACGACGCCGTGGCGCTTCGTACTCCTGGAGTCCGAGGGGGCGCGGACCCGGCTGCTCGACGCGATGCGGGATGCGTGGATCGCGGATCTGCGCCGGGACGGCCGCGGCGAGGAATCGATCGCGAAGCGGGTACGGCGGGGCGATGTACTGCGCCGCGCGCCGTACCTGGTGGTGCCGTGCCTGGTGATGGACGGCTCCCACACGTACGGGGACGAGCGGCGGGACACGGCGGAGCGCGAGATGTTCGTGGTCGCCGCGGGGGCCGGCATCCAGAACTTCCTGGTGGCGCTGGCGGGCGAGCGGCTCGGCTCGGCGTGGGTGTCGTCGACGATGTTCTGCCGCGATGTGGTGCGGGAGGTGCTGGAACTGCCGGAGTCGTGGGACCCGTTGGGGGCGGTTGCGGTGGGGCGTCCGGCGGTGGCGCCCGCGGCGCGGGCGGCGCGGAGTGCGGAGGAGTTCGTCGCGGTGCGGTGAGAGGCGCTCAGGTGACCTCCGATCGGAAAGCGGACGCGGTCTGAGGCATGCGTGCCAGGACGTGACCGCCCGATCGGAGGTCACCTGGCAGCCTCTGGGGGGCGGGGGCGCCTTCCCGTCACAGCCGGGCGATGTCGCCTCTGGTCATGCGTGGGGCTCGGCGGGGTGGGGTGTGGCCCGAGAGCAGGATGAGGCGGGTCGCCCGGTGGCGTTGGCCCTCGTAGGGGGTGAGGAGGGCCAGCATTTCCTCGTCGTCGGCATTTCTGTTGCCCGCCAGGGCGTGGCCGACGATGCCGGGGAGATGGAGATCGCCGACCGTGACCGCGTCCGCCGCGCCGTTCGAGCGCTGGAGGGTCTCGGCCGAGGTCCAGGGGCCGATGCCGGGGATCAGTTCCAGCCGGGCCATGGCCTCCGGGAGCTCCATGGCGGCCGCCTCCTCCAGCCGGCGGGCCACCCGTACCGCGCGCAGGATCGTGGCGGAGCGCTTGGCGTCGACACCCGCGCGATGCCATTCCCAGGACGGAATCAGGGACCAGGTGCGGGGGTCCGGCATGACGTGCAGGCCGAGGGCGGTGAACGCGGCCTCGTGCGCGGGGCCGGGTGCCGGGGTGCCGTGGGTGCGGACCAGGTAGCGCCAGGCACGGTAGGCCTCGTCCGTGGTGACCTTCTGTTCGAGGATCGACGGGATCAGGGACTCCATGACCAGGCCGGTGCGCAGCAGGCGCAGGCCGGGGCGGCTGTGCCGGGTCAGGGCGAGCAGCCGGTGGCGCGGGCGGAAGGCGTCCGGGTCGTCCGTCGCGCCGAGCAGTGTCGGCAGCTGGTCCAGCAGCCAGGGCGCGCCCGGTCCCCAGGCCGCCGCCTCGATCCGGCCGCCCCGGGCCGTGAGCCGGAGGGTGCCGGGGCCCGCGGGCGTGCGGCCGGCCCGCCAGACCGTGCCGTCCCGGGTCATCCGGAAGGTGGGGTCGGCGGGGCCCCGGCGCAACGGGCCGAGGACCAGGCGCAGGTCGAGCGGGCCGGGCGGGGTCCAGTCGCGGGTCAGCGCGTCCGTCGCCGGAGCCGCCGCCTGGTGCGGGACGGCCGCGCGAGGGGCACTGCGGGGTGCGAATCGTCCTGCCACGGTGAGGTCCTCGGTCGTCGGGGGTGCCTGTCGAGGGTAACGGCCTCTCCCGCGACGGCCTCTCCCGCGATGGAGAGTGGATCAGCGAGCGGTGTCGTGCGGCTTCGAATCCAAGGCGGAGGAGGGAAGCGACGCGGAGCGTCGTTGACCGACGACAACGCCGGAGGCGGAGTCGCAGGGCGCCGGGAGCCCGCTCTCCATCGCGGGTGAGGTCGTAAGCGCAGTGGCGGGTGCCCGGTTGTTCGTCCTACTCGTCGGACGAGAAGCGCACCGACGCGTCCGGCAGGATCGCCCCGCACCAGACACGGATGCCGGCGCGCAGTTCGTTGTCGGCGCCGACCTGCGCCCCGTCCCCGATGACCGCCCCCTCGATCACCGTACGCCTGCCGATCCGGGCACCGGCTCCGACCAGCGAGTCCGTGATCACGGCTCCCGGTTCGACGACCGCGCCGGCCAGGACCGCGGAGCCGTCGACCCGCGCGCCCTCGCCGATCAGGGCGCCCTCGCCGATGACCGTACCGCCGCTGAGTTTGGCGTCGGCGGCCACCGAGGCCGTCGGCAGGACGAGCCGGTCGCCGCACCGGCCGGGGACCGCCGGGGACGGGGCGTGGCCCAGGACGAGGTCGGCCGAGCCGCGTACGAAGGCCTGCGGGGTACCGAGGTCCAGCCAGTACGTGGAGTCGACCATGCCCTGGAGGTGTGCGCCGGAAGTGAGGAGTCCGGGGAAGGTCTCGCGCTCGACGGAGACCGGGCGGCCGGCCGGGATGGTGTCGATGACCGACCGGCGGAAGATGTACGCCCCCGCGTTGATCTGGTCGGTGACGATCTCCTCCGGCGTCTCGGGCTTCTCCAGGAACGCGATGACCCTGCCGGTGCCGTCCGTCGGTACGAGACCGAAGGCGCGCGGGTCCTCGACCCGGGTGAGGTGGAGGGAGACGTCCGCTCCGGAGGTGGTGTGCGAGGTGGCCAGCGCCCGGATGTCGAGGCCGGTGAGGATGTCGCCGTTGAAGACGAGCACCGGTTCGTCGGGGCCCGCGGTGAGCCGGGACGCGACGTTGCGTATCGCGCCGCCGGTACCGAGCGGTTCGCGTTCGGTGACGTACTCGATGTGGAGACCGAGCGACGAACCGTCCCCGAAGTACGGTTCGAAGACCTCCGCCAGGTACGACGTCGCGAGCACGATGTGCTCGACCCCGGCGGCCCGGGCACGCGCCAGCTGGTGGGTGAGGAACGGGACGCCCGCTGCCGGAACCATGGGCTTCGGTGTGTGCACCGTGAGCGGGCGCAGCCTGGTTCCCTTGCCGCCGACCAGGAGGATCGCTTCTCTTGCCTCTGTCACAGCGCTGACTCTGCTTCCTGGTGGGGCCTGGCCTGGTTTCGGCTGGTCAGTGTATGCAGACCGGTGCGGTCGTCCCCGGTCAGCGGCCCTGCAGCTGGGCCGAGGTGGTCCGGGCCGAGCCGAGCTTCTTGTAGAGACGCGCTCCGGGGCATTCGGTTGCGAAGCCGTCCCGGTGGCCGGAGATGACGTTGAGTTTGGCCTTCGTCCCCTTCTTGAACTTGTTCCCGCCGCCGGAGACGAGCGTGACCTTGCCCCGCGGGTCGGCTCCGAACAGGCCGAGCTTCCAGGCGGTGAGCTTCGCGACGGCGTTCACCGCGGCGGCGGGCGGGTTCGAGCTGGTGAAGGTGCCGAGCACGGCGATGCCCATGCTGTTGGTGTTGAAGCCGAGCGTGTGTGCTCCGAGAACGGGCTTCGTCACGCCTCCCGCCCGCCCTTCGTAGATGTTTCCGCACTTGTCGACGGCGAAGTTGTAGCCGATGTCGCGCCAGCCGCTGCTCTTGACGTGGTAGCGGTAGATGCCGCGCAGGACCGCGGGCGCCTGGGAGCACGTGTAGTTGTTGCCCGTGGCGCTGTGGTGGATGAACGCGGCTTTGACGCTCTTGGTGTACACGAAGGCGCGCTCCCGGAGCTTCTCGTCGGCGCCCCAGCCCTTGCGGGTGATGATGCGCGGGCGGGGCCCGATGTACGGCTGGGCGCCGGGCGCGAGTCCGGCCTCCGCCTCGCTGAGGGTCTCGGTCTCCTGCTTGCTCAGGGCGGGGAGCACGCTCGGTTCGAGCGGTGCGGTGCGTCCGTCGGCGTCGGAGATGTCGGCGGTGCCCCAGGCGTCTGCGGTGTCTGCCTCGGCGCCCGCTGCGGGGAGTTGCCGCGGGTCCTTTCCGGGGTCGACGAGTTCGAGGCGCAGGCCGGTGGGCAGCGGTACGGCGGGGGAGGTCCGGTCCTGCGGGTCGGAGGCCTCCGGGTGTACGCGAACCGCGACACCGTCCGATTCACCGACCCAGAGCGGGGCCGTGGAGCCGCGGACGGTGCCGGACTCGCGCTCCGCGGTCCCGGGGTCGGCGGCGTGCTCGGCGTTGTGCGTCTCCAGGTCCTGCCAGTCCGACCAGCGGGTGGTGCCGATGGCGCGGGTACGGACCTGGACGGTGCCGTGGAGTTCGGTGTCGACGTCGTTCCAGACGACACCGACCAGGGAGAACGGGCGGACCTCGCGTTCGAGCAGCCCTTGTTCGGCGACCTCGGCGGTCCGGGTGGGTTCGTCGGTGGTCCGGTCGGACTCTTCCGGCAGGGGCGACATCGGCAGGGACTGTGTCGAGCCCGGCACGTCGGAGGGCTCGGCGGACTCGGCAGGGGCGGTGGAGGTGTCGGCGGCGGCGCCCGCGGGCACGGCCGTCGGCAGTACGAGAACCGCCGCGCAGGTGACACCGATCGAAGATGCAATGAAGGCACGCATACGAACGATCCTGGTCATATATCGATACCTCCGGCTACCCGGGTATCTCCGTGCAATTGACGGCCCGTCTGTCCAACCGGTGTACCCCACGCCGGTCCGCCCCACCCGGCCCGGCGCCGCCGCGTACCCTTGCGCGGATGAACGCCACCGACCGCACCCCCGCCGACCTGCTGCGTTCCGCGCTCGCCACGGACCCGGCCCGCCCCTTGGTCACTTTCTACGACGACGCCACCGGAGAACGCGTCGAACTGTCGGTGGCCACCTTCGCCAATTGGGTGGCCAAGACCGCCAACCTCCTCCAGGGCGACCTCGCGGCGGAGCCCGGTGACCGGCTCGCCCTTCTGCTGCCCGCGCACTGGCAGTCCGCGGTGTGGCTGCTCGCCTGTTCCTCGGTCGGCGTGATCGCCGATGTGCAGGGCGACCCGGCCGGCGCCGACCTCGTCGTCAGCGGTCCGGACACGCTGGAGGCCGCGCGCGCCTGCCGCGGCGAGCGGGTCGCCCTGGCGCTGCGCCCGCTGGGCGGCAGGTTCCCGCAGACGCCCGAGGGTTTCGCGGACTACGCGGTCGAGGTGCCGAGCCAGGGCGACCGGTTCGCCCCGTTCGCCCCGGTGGACCCGGACGCCCCCGCGCTCGTGGTGGGCGGCGGCGAGCTGACCGCGGCGCAACTGGTGGCACGGGCCCGCGAGGATGCGGCCGCCCTCGGCCTGACCGCCGGGTCGCGGCTGCTGACGGGACGTACGTACGACACCTGGGAAGGCCTGAGCGCGGGGCTGTTCGCACCGCTGGCCGCCGGGGCTTCCGTGGTCCTGTGCCGGCACCTGGGACAGCTGGACGAGGACGGTCTCGCCAAGCGCGTGGAGAGTGAACGGGTCACCAACAGCGCGGTATGACACGCGCCCCGAGGATCACTCGTCCGGCCCACAGCGGGCCGAGTCCTCGGGGCTGCGCGTCAACTCCGGTACATCATCGCGGTACAGACCACTCGGAACACAACCAAGCGTGAGGTTCAGCCGTCTACTCCTGCGACCGGCGGCCCAGCGCGCCGCCGAACGTGAAGGATGGACGCAGACGTGAGCGAAAGCGGCGGACCGCCGGACGACTCCGACGACTCGGCTGCGGGCCAGGGCGCGTCGCAGGCCGGGGACGGCTCCGGCGCCGGTCCGGAGCCCCTCGCCGGACACAGGCACCACTGGCTTCGCTGGACCGCGCTCGGCGTCTCCCTCGTCGTCCTGGTCGCGGCGGGCGGCGGCTGGTGGCTGTACCGGAAGCTCGACGGCAACATCAGGACGGACACGTCCGCGGCGGCCGAACTCAAGGCGTACGAGCGGGAGCGGCCCGCCACCGTGGTGCACGACGCGGAGAACATCCTGCTCATCGGCTCCGACAGCCGGGCCGGTGACAACCGCGAGTACGGGCGTGACGACGGCGGCAGCCAGCGCTCCGACACCACGATCCTGCTGCACCTCGCCGCGGACCGGAAGAGCGTCACCGCGATGTCCCTGCCGCGCGATCTGATGGTGCAGATCCCGGTCTGTCACACGGCGGGCGGCAAGGCCACGAAGAAGCAATTCGCCCAGTTCAACTGGGCCTTCGAGTTCGGTGGCACCGCCTGCACGGTCCGTACGGTCGAGAAGCTGACCGGCGTCCGGATCGACCACCAGATGGTCGTCGACTTCAACGGCTTCAAGGACATGGTCGACGCCGTGGACGGTGTCGAGGTCTGCCTCAAGAAGCCGGTCGACGACCCCGACGCCCATCTGAAACTCCCCGCCGGACGCCAGAAGCTCGACGGCGAGCAGGCGCTGGGGTACGTACGGGCCCGCAAGTCCATCGGCAACGGCAGCGACACCGAACGGATGGACCGCCAGCAGCAGTTCCTGGGCGCGCTGGTCAACAAGGTGCAGAGCAACGGCGTACTGCTCAACCCGACCCGTCTCTACCCGGTGCTGGACGCGGCCACCAAGGCGCTGACCACGGACCCGGGTCTGGACACCCTCAAGGACCTGTACGAGCTGGTGCGCGGCCTGCGCGAAGTACCGACCGACAAGGTGCAATTCCTGACCGTGCCCCGGCAGCCGTACGCCGCCGACCCGAACCGGGACGAACTCGTCCAGCCCGACGCGGACCGGCTCTTCAAGCGGCTGCGTGAGGACGCCCCGGTCGCCGTCGTCCCCGCGGACCGGCTCAAGAACGACAAGGGCGGTGCGGATGACAACGAGAAGAACAACGGGAAAGACAATGCCCCGGCCGACACATCGGGCGCCGCGGGCCCAAGTCCCACACCGACCTATTCGGGCAACAACGCGGCGGCCGACCTGTGTAAGCAGTAAAGCAATTCCCAAGCAGAAGCCGGTGATCGGCGTGTAATGAGCAGAATGACCAGTTGTAAGGACCGTGGAATTTGTCACGCTCGTCGCTCGACGCCGAACTGGGCCGATAGTGTGACGCGATCCGGTGCTGCCGGCCGCCAGGCCGTGCACTTCTGGAGCGAAAGATCGAGCGCCTGATCGGGGGAGGCGCCTCGCGTGGCACCGACGGAGGACTCAAGCAACCGTGGATGCGCAAAGCCGTGGGCGGTCGAACGATATCGACCCCGCAGACCAGTGGGTTCTTAATCCGCACACAGGCGATTACGAACTGCGACTGAATAATTCCGGAGGGGATTCGGCCGGCGCTTCCCAGGCGTCGGGTCCGCGCATCCCGCGTCGCAGAGAGCCGGACCATGAAAGCAATGGCGGGCGCGGAAACACGTCCCGTGACGGCAGTGGCGAGCGCCGGGGACAGTCCCGGCGTGACGGGCAGGACTCCGGTCCGCGCCGCGAGGTGCCGGGGCAGCGCGGGCGCCGTTCGGCCAATGGCCCGCGCGGTCAGGAGAGTTCCGGCCGCGGTGATACGGCGGGCCGCCGCAGCCGCAAGGCCCCCAAGGCGCGCCGCAAGAAGGCGCTGCTGTGGACGGGCGGCACGATGGCCTTCGTACTCGTCGGCCTGTCGGTGGGCGGATACGCGCTCTACCAGCACTTCAACGGCAACCTGAACACCGTCGACGTCGGCAACGCCGGCAACAAGAACGTCATCACCGCCGACGCCCCGGTCAACATATTGATCATCGGGACCGACAAGCGCACCGGTAAGGGCAACGAGGGATACGGCGACAAGGGAAGTGTGGGCCACGCCGACACCAACATCCTCTTCCACGTCTCCAAGGACCGCACCAACGCGACGGCGCTCAGCATCCCCCGCGACATGATCACCAACATCCCGGACTGCACCACCAAGCAGCCGGACGGCTCGGAGAAGGTCATTCCGGGGACGCGGAACGTCCGCTTCAACACCAGCCTCGGCCAGGACGGCCGCGACCCGGGCTGCACCATGCGGACGGTCGAGGAGATCACCGGTCTGCGGCCCGACCACTTCATGATGTTCGACTTCAACGCGGTGAAGGAGCTGTCCACCGCGGTCGGCGGCGTCAAGATCTGTCTGGCCAAGCCGGTCAAGGACAAGGACTCGCACCTGGACCTGCCGGCGGGTGAGCACAAGATCCAGGGCGAGGACGCCCTGGCGTTCGTACGGACCCGGCACAGCTTCGGCAACGAGAGCGATCTGGACCGGATCAAGGTCCAGCAGCAGTTCATCGCCTCGATGATCCGGCAGATGCAGTCGGACGACACCCTGACCAGCCCGACCAAGCTGTTCAAGCTGGCGGACGCGGCGACCAGTGCGCTCACCGTGGACACCGGCATCGGTACACCGAAGAAGCTGGCCTCGCTGGCCCAGGAACTCGGCAAGGTCAACACCAAGAACATCACCTTTACGACGGTGCCGGTGCTGGACAACCCGGCCGAGAAGGTCCGTGCCACCGTCATACTGGACACGGCCAAGGCCGACCCGCTGTTCGCCATGATGCGCGAGGACACCTCGCTCACCGAGGTGAAGGCGCAGAAGAAGGCCGCGAAGAGCAAGCAGGACGCGCTCCTCAAGGGCACCAAGGCCGCCGCGGCCGACGTACGTGTCGATGTGTACAACGGCGGCAAGATCCCCGGTGCCGCGCAGGCGACAGTCACCTGGCTGCAGAACAACCAGGGCGTGCTCAAGTCGACGAACAAGGCCAACGCCCCGGCGAAGATCGACAAGACGACGCTGGAGTACGCACCGAACCAGGCGGACCAGGCCCGTGCGCTGGCCGCCATGATGGGCCTGCCCGGCTCGGCCCTGAAGCAGGGCACCACGGACGCCGAGGGGCTCCAGGCGATGGTGCTGACCCTGGGCTCCGACTTCAAGGGAGCGGGCATCCCCATCACGGGGCCGGCAAAGGTGCCGGACGGCATTCAGCAGGCAAACGCCGACAAGGCAGAGTGCGCCAAGTGACACCGGGTCACCACGCCAAACCACGAGTCTTAGCAGCAGGGGGGTCCTGGTGGGACGGAGCAGTACACCTGGGGAGGGGACGCGACCACGCGTCCGGCACGCCGGCCAACTCGGCTGGGACGACGGGCTCTACGAGGATGCCCCGGAGAAGGGCCCGGACTCCGGCGCGGACGGCCGCCGGCCCGCCCCGGCGGACAGTGGCCATCGCAAGGGCGGGGCGAAGCGGCACGGCAAGAAGGGCAAGCGCCGCGTGCTGCGCTGGGTCGCCTCGGTCCTCTCGCTCGTCATAATCGGCGGCGCCGTCGCCGGATACCTCTATATCGAGCACCTCAACGGGAACCTCAAGAAGGAGGACCTGACGCTCGGCGACAAGAAGATGGCCGACCACAAGGCCAACGCCGCCGGTCAGACCCCGATGAACATCCTGCTCATCGGCTCGGACGCGCGGGACTCCAAGGAGAACCAGAAGCTCGGCGGGGCCAAGGACACCTTCGGGGGGCCGCCCCTGGCCGACGTACAGATGCTGCTCCACCTCTCCGCCGACCGCAGCAACATGTCGGTGATCAGCATGCCGCGCGACACGCTGCTGAAGATCCCGAAGTGCACCGATCCGAAGACGAAACACGTCTACCCCGCGACCACCGGCCTGGCGATGACCAACGAGACGCTCGGCCGCGGCGGTCCCGGGTGCACCGTGGCCACCTGGTACGAGCTCACCGGCATCACCATCGACCACTTCATGATGATCGACTTCGCCGGTGTGGTCTCGATGGCCGACGCGATCGGCGGCGTCCCGGTCTGCGTCAAGGGCAACGTCTACTCCCGCACGAGGGAGGGCAAGGGCTCCGGGCTGAAGCTGGAGAAGGGCACCACGAAGATCAAGGGCAAGCAGGCACTCCAGTGGCTGCGGACCCGCTACGGCTTCGAGGACGGCACCGACCTCGGCCGCACCCACGCCCAGCACATGTACATGAACTCGATGGTCCGCGAGCTGCGCAAGGGCACCAAGCTCACCGACCCGGGCAAGCTGATGGACCTCGCCGAGGCGGCAACCGATGCGCTGACGGTCGACAAGGGCGACAAGGGCCTCGGCAGTGTCAAGAAGCTGTACGACCTCGCGGGCGAGCTCAAGAAGGTGCCCACCAAGCGCATCACGATGACGACGATGCCGAACGTCTACGGGACGGGCGTGTACAAGGAGCGGGTCCTCCCGAAGCCCGTCGACGCCGATCAGCTGTTCCAGATGGTCCGCGACGACGTCCCGCTCGACGGCAAGACGTCCAAGCGCAAGACCCCGGTCGCCAAGGAGCCGACGTCGCCGGTCGCCGAGATCCCGGTCAGCGTCCGCAACGGAACCCGCACCGACACCGAGTACCCGGTCAAGGGCCGCGCCACAGCGGTCCAGGGCCTGCTGGCCGGGAAGGGCTTCACCCAGGCCGCAGTCGACAAGCAGAACACCGACGCGGCGGCACGGACCGGGGTGCTGTTCCCCAGCGTGGACATGGAGGGCAATGCCCAGGCCGTGGCCAAGGCACTCGGTATTCCGCTGACGGCGGTGAAGAAGTCGACCGCGGTCTCCGGCATCACGCTGACCGTGGGGGCCGACTGGCGCGAGGACGGGGACTATTCCGCGCCAAGCGCCGCGGAGAAGACCCCGGAGAGCGCCCGCGCCCTGAACGGTGACGACGAGGGGGCCTGCATGGACATCCAGCCGGGCTTCGGCTGGTAGCGCCGGACCGACAACACACAGTGGGGGCCTTCCGACGCGTCGGAAGGCCCCCACACCGTGTCGGCGGCTATACGGTGACGGCCGGGCGTCGGCTGGCGATGACCTTCTTCGCCAGCGAGCGCGGGCTGGTCAGGAAGCCGTACCCCCATGACATGTGCATCGTCGCGAGGGCCACCGGGATCTGGGCCCGCGCCTTCAGTGACAGGCCCTTGCCCGCCGGGAGGGACCCGGCGACGATCGCCGCGACGTATCCGGCGGGAACGACGAACGCCCACGGGGTGACGGCCGCACCCGCCACGATGCCCGCCGCGATCGCGCAGACGGCGGTCGGCGGTGCCAGGTAGCGCAGGTTGATCGAGCCGGAGTGGTAGCGGGCGACGACGTGCCGCCAGCGGCCGTAGTCCTTGTACTGCTTGGCGAGCGCCCTGACCGAGGGCCGCGGCCGGTACTGCACCTTCAGCTCGGGCGAGAACCAGATCAGACCGCCCGCCTCGCGGATGCGGAAGTTCAGCTCCCAGTCCTGGGCGCGGATGAACTCCACGTTGTAGCCGTCCGCCTTCTCCAGGGCCTCGCGGCGGAAGACACCGAGATACACGGTCTCCGCCGGACCCGCCTGGCCTCCGGTGTGGAAAGCCGCGTTGCCGACGCCGATCTTCGACGTCATGGCCGCGGCCACGGCGTCCTCCCAGGCGTTCTCGCCCTCGGCGTGCATGATGCCCCCGACGTTCTGCGCACCCGTCTCCTCCAGGAGACGGACGGCTGTCGCGATGTAGTTCGGCGAGAGCATGCCGTGACCGTCGACGCGCACGACTATGGGGTGGCGGGAAGCCTTGATCGCGGCGTTGAGGGCGGCGGGGGTGCGGCCGGTCGGGTTCGGGACGGTGTGCACCCGGGGGTCCTCCCGCACCAGCTCCGCGGCGATCTCGTCCGTACGGTCCGTTGACGGGCCCAGCGCGATCACCACCTCCATCTCACCTGCGTACTCCTGCTCCAGGATGTGCCGGACGGAGTTCCTGAGATGGCGTTCCTCATTGAGCACCGGCATGATCACGGAGACGGCGGGGTGCTGCGCGGCAGACATGGTGGTCCTCGGGTGGTCCTCGGGGGCGCCAGGGGTTCACACCCCACCAGGCGTCGATATTCGGCCGCCACGTTACCGCGAATGGGGGACACGGGCGCGCGCCACCGGGTCGCGTCCCGGAGTGCAGATCATATGGACCTACTGTGCGAACGGTCCCCCTTGCACCACGGAGGTTCCCCCCGTGCCCAGGCCTCAGCCCTCCCCCCGTTCGCCGCGCTCCCGCGCAGTTCCGCCGCAGCGCAAGTCCAGAAGGCAGGGCGAGCGGACCCGCTGGGGCATGCGGGTGGTGACCGGTATCTCCGTGCTGGTACTCGGGGCCGGCGGGATCGGCCACGCGGTGGTGACCAGTCTGGAGACCGGGATCGACCGGATCGACCCGTTCAAGGACATGAAGAACCGGCCCCCGGCCGGTCACGGCATGAATCTGCTGCTGGTGGGCACCGACAGCCGCGACCGGATCACCCCGGAGGAGAAGGCGAGGTACCGGCTGGGCGGTACGCCGTGCAACTGCACCGACACCCTCATGCTGGTGCATCTGTCGGCGGACAAGGAGCGCGCGAGCATCGTCTCGCTGCCCCGCGACAGCTACGCCGAGGTCCCCGAGCACAAGGACCGCAACACCGGCGCGACGCACGCCGCCCACGCGCTGAAGCTGAACGCCGCCTACTCCGAGGGCGGGCCCGGTCTGACCGTGCGGACCGTCGAGCAACTGACGGGCATCAAGATCGACCACTACCTGGAGGTCGACTTCACCAGCTTCATGAAGACGGTCGACACCCTGGGCGGGGTGCAGATCTGCACGGCCCGGCCGCTGAAGGACTCGTACACCGGTCTCGACCTCACCGCGGGCACCCATGAGCTGAACGGCGGGCAGGCGCTCCAGTACGTACGCTCCCGGCACGTCGACGGGGCCGCCGACCTGGGCCGGATGCAGCGCCAGCAGAAGTTCCTCGCCTCACTGATCAAGCAGGCCACCAGCAGTGGTGTGTTGCTGAACCCGGTGAAGTTCCGGGACGTCGCCTCGACGATGCTGAGCTCGGTCCGGGCCGACACAGGGTTCGGTACGGAGCAGATGCTGGAGCTCGGCCAGGCGATGCGTGGCTTCTCCCCCGCCTCGTCCGAGTTCACCTCCGTGCCGCTGGGGAACGTCGCGTACCCGGTCAAGGGAGTCGGCTCCACGGTCAAGTGGGACGAGGCGAAGTCGAAGAAGCTCTTCCGGGCGCTGCGCGACGACCGGCCGCTCTCCCCGGAGCGGCCCAGCGGACCGCAGGCCGTACAGGTCGATGTCGCCCCACAGCAGATCCGGGTCCAGGTCTACAACGGGACCCCGAAGGACGGTCTCGGCAAGGCGGTCGACGAGGGGCTGCACGCCACCGGTTTCGCCACCACGCGCGCCCCGCTGAACGGGGAGCCGCGCAATCTCGCGCACACGCTGATCACGTACGACCCCCGCTGGGACCAGTCCGCGAAGTCCCTGGCGGGCGCGTTGCCCGGGGCCGAGCTGCGGGCGGTGCGGGGGCAGGGCCCCCTGATGAAGGTGACGGCGGGCGCGGACTTCGAGAAGGTACGGCGGGTGCGGGGCAAGGAGACGCGCCGGGGAGAATTCGGCGCGGTCACGGGCGACCAGGTGGCCTGCCCGTGATCGCGGGCTGATCCGGCTCGATTCGGCCCGGCAGTGTGTCCGGGCGTCCTGGCTCTCGTTCGGATCACGCCAGGCTCGCGTGTCCCGGCATGATCCGGCCCGGCCAAGATCTTCAGCGCCCTCCTAAGGGCTGTCCCGTAGTCCCTGGTGGATCAGCGCGCGGCGTCAGATGCGGTGCATCGCAAGGCGGAGGGGCGCTCGCATACTGGCTGTATTCGGGCGTTCCGACAACGCGGCGAGGTGCCGTAGCTGTCGTCGTGCGCCCGCCAGGGATGACGGGACAGCCCTTAGTCGTCTATGCCGTCGGCCACGCGCTTCTCGCGCAGTTCCTTGATCGCGCGGCGTCGGGCGAGGCGGTGGGTGCGCCGGATCTGCGCCTCCTGGTAGCGCCGCTTGTCCCGCTCGGTCTCCGGTATCACCGGCGGTACGCGGCGCGGCTTGCCGTCCGCGTCGACCGCGGCGAACACCAGGTACGCGCTGCCGACCTGCTGGGCAGGGGTGGATTCGTTCCACCGCTCGGCCATGACGCGGACGCCGACCTCCATCGAGGACCGGCCGGTCCAGTTCACCTGGGCGCGGACGTGAACGAGGTCACCGACGCGAACCGGCTCCAGGAAGACCATCTCGTCCATCGAGGCCGTCACCGCGGGTCCGCCGGAGTGCCGGCCGGCCACGGCGCCCGCCGCGTCGTCGACCAGCTTCATGATCACGCCGCCGTGCACCGTACCCAGCAGATTGGTGTCGCTGCCGGTCATGATGTGGCTGAGGGTGGTCCGGGAAGCGGCGGTCGACTTGCCCGGAATATCGCCCTCCGGGTGCGGGGCCTGATCTGTCATACCGTCCACCTTATGCGGGGGCTTCCGTCCCGCTGCAATGCATCAGCTTCGCAACAGCCCTGATGCGATTTCCCGTACACCCTGTAAGAGCGGTGCGCCCGGCCTGCACACTGGATCGTATGAACGATTGGCCCGAGGGCTGGACCGACGACAACCGCAGCGGCAACCGCTACGGGCAAGGCAGCGACAGCGACCGGCCCGAGGGCGCCCGCGTGATGCGGCACGTCCAACGGCGTCCCGCGCCGCCGCAGCAGCGCCCCGCACCGCCCCGGCAGCGCCAACCGGAGCCGCCGCAGTATTCCGGCGGCTACGACGACAGAGCCGGGTACGACAGCAGTTACAACACGGGCCAGGTCTACGGCGGCGGTGGCGGCGGGGGCAACGGTCACGGCGGCGGCCGGGGCGACGGCGGTTACATCCAGGGGCGCCCCGCGCCCAACTGGGGCCGCCGCATAAAGATAGGCACGCTGTCCCTGGTCGTCGTGGTGCTCGCGGTCTCCATAGGCACGTACTTCTGGGCCGACTCCAAGCTCAAGCGCGAGGTGGACCTCTCCAAGGTCATCGAGCGGCCGAAGGCCGGCGACGGCACCAACTACCTGATCGTCGGTTCCGACAGCCGCGAGGGCATGACGGCCGCGGACAAGAAGAAGCTCCACACCGGCTCCGCCGCGGGCAAGCGGACCGACTCGATGATGATCCTCCACGACGGGTCGAACGGGCCGACGCTCGTCTCCCTGCCCCGTGACTCGAACGTCGAGATCCCCTCCTTCAAGGGCTCCGACTCCGGCAAGCTCTACCCGGGCCGCGGCCGCTTCACCAAGCTGAACGCCGCGTACGCCATGGACGGCCCCGAACTCCTCGTCCGTACCGTCGAGTTCAACACCGGACTGCACATCGACCACTACGTCGAGATCGGCTTCGGCGGCTTCGCCAAGATCGTGGACGCGATCGGCGGGGTGGAGCTGGACATCCCCAAGGGGTTCAAGGACAAGAATTCCGGCGCCGACTTCAAGGCGGGCAAGCAGACGCTGAACGGCGAGCAGTCGCTGGCCTTCGTCCGCACCCGGTACGCGTTCGCCGAATCGGACCTGGCCCGTACGAAGAACCAGCAGAAGTTCCTCGCGGCGCTGGCGAGCCAGACGGCGACGCCGTCCACGATCCTCAACCCGTTCAAGCTGTACCCGACGATGGGCGCCGGCCTGGACACCCTGATCGTGGACAAGGACATGTCGCTCTGGTCCCTGGCGCAGATGTTCTTCGCCATGAAGGGCGTCACGGGCGGTGACGGTGTGTCGATGAACATGCCGATCTCCGGCTCCACCGGCGGCAATCTGGTCTGGGACAAGGCCAAGGTCAAGCAGTTGGTGGAACAGCTCAACAACGACGAGAAGGTCACCGTCACCGGTAACTGACGGCAGGCAGCAGGCACGAGCAGGGCCCGGACGGTTCGCCGTC